>NZ_MQWB01000001.1:880514-1021209 GCF_002257665.1 Rubricoccus marinus
TGGACGGCCACTTCGTGCCCAACATCTCGTTCGGCGCGCCCGTCATGCGCGGCCTCGGGCCTCTGGCCGGGGAGGCCGAGGTGCCGATGGACGTGCACCTCATGATCGAGAACCCGGACCGGTACCTGGAGGACTTCGCCGAGGCGGGCGCGGCCGTCATCACGGTCCACCAGGAGGCGTGCCCGCACCTGCACCGCACGGTCCAGGCGATCAAGGCGCTGGGCTGCAAGGCGGGCGTGGCGCTCAACCCGGCCACGCCGCTCGTGACGCTGGAAGACATCGCGGCAGACCTCGACCTCGTGCTCATCATGTCGGTCAACCCGGGCTTTGGCGGCCAGTCGTTCATTCCGGCCGCGACCGACAAAGTGCGGCGCTGCCGACAGATGCTCTCCGGCCTCCGCAGCCGCGCGCTGATCGAAGTCGACGGCGGCGTGACGCCCGCCAACGCGCCCGAGTTGATCCGCGCGGGCGCCGACGTGCTCGTCGCAGGCAGCGCGGTCTTCCGCGGCGACGTCGCCGCGAACGTGGCGGCCTTCCGCCAGAGGCCGGCCACCCTCGCATGAGCACGGCCGCCTGGCTCCGCCTCGAAAACGCCGCCATCGCGATCCTCGCGGGCGTGCTCTTCGGGGCCTCTGGCGAGAGCCTGTGGTGGGCCGCGCTCTGGCTCACGCCGGACCTCGCGATGGTGGGCTACCTCGCGGGCTCGAAGGTGGGGAGCCAGATCTACAACGCCGCGCACAGCTACGCCGCGCCGGTCGCCCTCGGCGCGGGCGGCCTGCTGCTGGGGGCGCCTCTGGCCGCTTCGCTGGCACTTCTGTGGGCCAACCACATCGGCGTGGACCGCGCGCTGGGCTACGGCCTCAAGCACGCGACGGACTTCAAAGACACGCACCTCGGCCGGATCGGGAGAGGGTGACCGGAGACGAACGCGTTTCCCGTTACTTGAGGCGTCCCCTCTGCCTCTCCACATGACCGTCCGCACGCTCGCCCTCCTCGTCCTCGCGTCTCTCGCGGCCTGCTCGGCTCCGAGCGACGCCCCCACGGAGCAGCAGTCCTCGCGTCAGAGGCCCGTGGCCCCTCTCCCGCCAGAGGCCTCTGGCGACGTGGCGCGCGAAGCCGGCCTCACGCCGCTGCAGGGCGACGCGCTCCGCGACCTGGGCGTGCCCATCCTGCTTCCGCGGATGGGCGCCGAGTGGACCGCAGGGGAGATGGAGACCGAGACCGAGTATGGAACCAGCTACGAGATCCTCTGGCGTCGCGACGACGGGGCGTGCCTCTACCTCTTCGGCTCAAACGATGGGCTGGGAGGACCGGAGTACCCCATCGTCTCGGCCGAGGTGACCCTGAGCGCCCTGCCCAGATCGCCGCGCTACCGCGTGTACCGCGCCGCCGACGACCCCGGCGCGACGAGCGCCGAAAACTGGGGCCCGGGCACCGTCGTCTCGGACTACGTGGAAGCGGGCGACATGTCCGTCTGGCTCATCAGCAGCGCCCAGGACGGCTGCCGGCCTCTGGCGCTGGAAGAGGGCGCCTCGGTCCTCGCGAGCCTCCGCCCCCTGGACCCCGGCACGCTGGAAGAGGACAGCGCCTTCGGCTCGTTCGAGGAGGCTGACGACGTGCTCGTGGACTTCCTGACGGACGTTCCCGTGAGCGCCGCGCCAGAGGCCGACGTGGAGGCGTTCCTCTCTGGCTGGGAGGCCTCCGAGGTCTTCGTCGAAACGCTCGGCGATACGGCCTCTGGCACGACCGTTCTCGCCACGCTTCTGGGCTACGCCGACGACTCCGTGGAGGGTGAGCGGCTGCTGCTCACGTTCGTGCCCGTCTCCGGCGGCTGGGAGCTTCAGAGCGCCCGGCGGCAGGTGCGCTGCTACGCGGGCCGCGGCCACACCACGTGGAGCCCCGAGCCCTGCCTGTAGCCTCTGGCGCCAGAGGCCTACGCCTGCACGTCGGCCCACGCGAGGCCGAACTTGGCGAGGTACTTCCGCAGACGGTCGCTGTCGTTCGTGCTTGCGCGCCTCTGGCGCGACTGTGCGAACAGCGTGCGTCCGGCGTCGGAGAGCGTGCGGGACTGGCGGCAGACGCGGATCACGTCGGCGAGCTGGACGCGGTCGAAGCGGTCGAGCGCGGCGACGGCCTCGGCGTCCATGACCTCCGCCAGAAGCGCGTCGCCTTCCAGGCGGTCTGCGCCGCGCCAGTGGCGCCTGAGCCGCGCGATCTCGCCGTCCACTTCCGTATCGGTGATCCGTCCGCCAGAGGCCAGCGTGGCCATGCGGGTCACGGCGGCGTTGAGGTCGCGGAAGTTAGCCGTCCACGGCGCGTCCGGGCTCTCGGCGAAGCGGAGAAACCGGCCGCGGGCCTCGGTGGAGAAGCGCACCTGTCGACCGTGGGCGCGGGCGAAGTCGGCGAGCTCGAAGTCGAGGTTGGGCGCGAGGTCCTCGCGGCGGTCCGCGAGTCCGGGAAGCTCGAACGTCCACAGGTTGATCCGCGCGAGGAGATCGTCGCGGAAGGAGCCGTCGGCCACTCCGTCGTGCAGGTCCTTGTTGGTCCCCGCGATGAGTTGGAAGTCGCTCTTGCGCTCGCGGTCGGCGCCGACGGGCAGGAACGCCTTTTCCTCCAGCGCACGCAACAGCATCGCCTGTTCGTCCAGACCGAGTTCGCCGATCTCGTCCAGAAACAGGATCCCGCCATCGGCCTCGCGCAAGAGGCCGCCGCGCTCTTTGACGGCGCCGGTGAACGCGCCCTTGACGTGGCCGAAGAGCGCGCTCGCGGCCGTATCGCCCCGCAGCGTCGCGCAGTTGACCTCCACGAAGTCGCCCGCGATCTGGGTGCGGGCGCGCTTGAGCTCGAAGATCTTCCGCGCGAGCCGGCTCTTGCCCGCGCCCGTCGGGCCGTTGAGCAGGATGGGCGACTTGGAGCCGATCGCGACTCGCTCGATCTCGTCGATCAGCGCGTTGAACGCCTCGTTACGCGTCTCGATGCCGCTCTTGAGGTACGAGCGCGTGTCGGCCTGATGCTGCGCCTCTCGCGCCGCGATCCGGTCGTAGCGCGAGAGGTCGAGGTCGATCAGCCGGACCGTCCCCGCCGGGTCCCCGCGCTGATAGTCGGGAGAGGTTTGCACGATGCGCGCCGGG
The DNA here is from genome assembly GCF_002257665.1 of Rubricoccus marinus. Classification (NCBI taxonomy): domain Bacteria; kingdom Pseudomonadati; phylum Rhodothermota; class Rhodothermia; order Rhodothermales; family Rubricoccaceae; genus Rubricoccus; species Rubricoccus marinus. The sequence goes on from NZ_MQWB01000001.1 coordinate 883,646, forward strand.
AAGTACCGCGCCTCCGTCAGCAGGAAAAAGCAGATCTGCGCGACGTGCGTGCCCGTCGTGAGGTGCACGAGGTAGTCCTCAGCCTCCACGTCGAAGGAGAAGCCTCTGGCGATGTCGTAGAGCGTGGCATAGACCTCCTCGAAGTCCCACGCGTCCTCCATTTCGAAGCTGTGGAGCCGCACCTCGGTCTCAGGCGAGACGAGCGCGATGTCTTCGACCACCTGCTCGGCCAGCGCCGTATACCGCGGCTGGTGAAGCAGCTCGTAGCGGTCGATGATGAGGTCCGGCTGCTGGCAGAGCGCGACGCTGGGACGCCATTTTTCCCAGCGCCGCGCGTCGCGCGAGGCCCGGTCCAGGGTGGCGCCGAGAAGGCCGAAAGCGACGGTGGGTTTCATGGCAGGGGAGGGGCCAGTGGGAAGCCGCCAGTGGCAGAGGATGGGCTACAGGCCTCTGGCGCCAGAGGCCGAACGGCTATGAATCGGCGCCAGAGACACCCGTAGGGACACACCGCTGGTGTGTCCGGGCACGTCCGCGCATGGCGCCAGAGGCGAACGCGGACGGTGGGGCACCCAATGGTCACGCGGCCCGACCGCCAGAGGCCATCGACGCGAGCCGGGAGGGACCGCGAGCGAGGTGCCCGCCCGAGGCCGCCTGGGAGAGGACACACCAGCGGTGTGTCCCTACGGCGGGACCGAAGGCGAACACAGCTTTCAGAGCGACGCGCTAGAATGATAAGGCCGGATAAATATAAATCGCTTCTGGATTGCGCTGAAGATGTGGCCTCTGGCGAAACCACCGAAATCATCGCGCCAGAGGCGATTGGGCGCCAGAGGCCAGGGCTGGCACGGTGTTGTCAAGACCTCTGGCGTCCCCGTAGCCCACACCAACACACGGGGGACGCCATGAACACCACGCTCTTCCGCACCCTCCGGGGCCGTTTCACTCCTGCCGCCGACGCCCTCAACGAGGCGCGCGCTCCGGCCTACGCCCTCAGCCCCAAGCAGGCGCTGGCGCAGATGGCCGCGACCGGCACGCTGAACGCCACCTTCTACGCCTCCGCCGAGACGCAGCTCGACACCATCCTGGCGCTCGCCGCCCAGGTGGAGCCCGAGTTCGTCGCGCAGACCGCGATTGTGGCGCGAGAGGAGGGCTACATGAAGGACGTGCCCGCGCTGCTCGCTGCCCACCTGGCGACCCGCGACGTGGCGATTCTGGAGCGGGTCTTCCCCCGCGTGATCGACAACGGCCGGATGCTCCGCAACTTCGTGCAGATCGTCCGCTCGGGAGCCGTAGGGCGGAAGTCGCTGGGTTCTGCTCCGCGTCGGATGGTCCGCGATTGGCTCGCTTCGCGCTCGGATGAGTCGCTGTTCCGTGCCTCGGTCGGCAACCAGCCGTCGCTGGCGGACATCGTCAAGATGGTCCACCCGCGGCCGGCGACCGAGACGCGGCGCGCGCTCTACGCCTACCTCATCGGCCGCGAACACGACGCTTCGGCGCTGCCCGACCTCGTGCAGGCGTACGAGGCCTTCAAGGCCGATCCTCTGGCGCAGCCCGTCCCCGACGTGCCGTTCCAGATGATCGCGTCGCTGGGCTTCGAGACGCCAGAGGCTGAGCGGGCCGTCTGGGCCGAGATCACGCGGACCGCGCCGTGGCACGCCACGCGGATGAACCTCAACGCCTTCGCGCGGCACGGCGCCTTCGACGTGCCCGGCGTGGCCGAGACGGTCGCCGCACGGCTCTCCGACCCGGAGGCGATCCGGCGGGCGCGGGTCTTCCCGTACCAGCTGTTCGTCGCCTGGGCGCAGACCGGCGGTGGCGTGGCACAGCACTCCGGCTTCGGCCAGTTCTTCCGCCGCATCTCTGGCACCCCGCCAGAGGCCTCTGGCGGGAAGGGGACGGTGCCCGCCATCGTGCGCGACGCGCTGCAGGACGCGATGGAAATCGCGATCGGCAACGTGCCCGAGATCCGCGGCAACGTCGTCGTCTGCCCCGATGTCTCGGGCTCCATGCAGAGCCCGGCCACGGGATACCGGCGCGGCTCCACCTCGGCCGTGCGGTGCGTGGACGTGGCGGCGCTCGTTGCGGCCTCGGTCGTGCGGAAGAACCCGCGCGCCCGCGTCCTGCCCTTCGAGCACCGCGTCGTAGACGTGGCGCTGAACGCGCGGGATTCGGTCGTTACCAACGCCCAGCGGCTCGCCGCCGTCGGCGGTGGCGGGACGGACTGCTCCGCGCCTCTGGCGCAGCTCGTCCGCGAAAAGGCCGACGTCGACCTCGTGTTCTTTGTCTCCGACAACGAGTCCTGGGTGGACGCGGGCAACCCGCGCTCCGGCACGGCCACGATGAAAGCGTGGAACCAGATTAAGGCCCGCAACCCGGGCGCGAAGCTGGTCTGCCTCGACATCCAGCCGTACCGCACCGTCCAGGCGCAGCCGCGGGAGGACATCCTCCACGTCGGCGGCTTCTCGGACCGCGTCTTCGAAGTCGTGGCTGCCTTCGCCTCTGGCGAGAGCGGCGCCGACCACTGGGTCGGTCGGATCGCGCGCACGCCGATCTGACCCGTCGGGCTCCCTCCTCGTGGTGGAGGAGGGAGCCGCCGCGACGGCCCGAACGCCACCACGTTTGAATCCTGCTGATCGCGCCAGAGGCGGCGGAATGCCGCCGGGACTACACGCCTGACACGCGTCGCCCCAATGGGTGATCGGTCCCGGCCCCTCTCGTCCACTGCCTCTGGCGGAATGGCCCGCGCCTCTGGCGCCAGAGGCCACCCCATCACGGCATCCTGTGATGCGGACACACCCGCGGTGCGTCCCTACGGGTGCCCTTCCTCAAACCCTCCCACTATGATTTGACCCCGACACCTCTGGCGGAATGCTGTGGAGGCTACATCGCTGTTAACGATGGCCCGCATGGGCTATGTCTCCGCGTCCCTCGTCCGCCAGAGGCCACTCCCGGCCGTGAATGCCGGCGCGACTACATCGGACCGTTGCAGCGGAAGCTGTGCGGTAGGTCGCGCCACGCCTCGTCACGGCTTCCTTCTCGCGGTGAATGCCGACGCTGACTACATGGTAAAGGCGCCTCTGGCGCCGACGGGTTCGAGTCCCGGCCCTTCGGGGACGTCGCGTCATTCTCGTCACCGCGTCTGTTTCCGCCAGCGGCGAATGCTGGACAGACTATATGGCTAGAGCGCCCCGCGAGAGCGGGGAGGTCGCGGGTTCGAGCCCCGCCCGCCTTCGGGCGAGTAGCTCAGAACGACACGTCTGTCCCTTCCTCGTCGCCGCTGCTTGTTGTGAGTGCGTCGTCTGGCGAATGCCGACGGGACTACATGCCTACGGAGCCGAAGGTCGCGGGTTCGAATCCCGTCATCCCGACTTACCGGGATGTAGCTCAGCTGGATAGAGCGTCGGTCTAAGGGTCCCGTTATCCCCTCGTCGCCTCTGGCGGCACACTCTACTGTTTCCACCTTCGCGGCGAATGCCGACGAGACTACATCTGACACAGGAGGCCGCGGGTTCAAATCCCGCCCGTCCCCGGACGGTAGCTCAGCCCGGCAGAGCACCTGCTTGTCTCGTCACCTCCTCGTCGCCGCGATCCTTTGCACGCCTGCAGGCGAATGCCTGCGAGACTCCCTCGCCCGTGCCGGTTCGAGTCCGGCCGCCCCGACTTACCGGGGCGTGGCGGAACTGGTAGACGCAGCGGGGTTCGCCCCGCGGGGTCGGTCTCGCTCGTTCTCGTCGCCTCTGGCGGCGTGCGCCCTCGCCTCGCCAGAGGCCTGTTCTTTCCTCCGCCACAGGGCGAATGCCCGTGGGACTACACGGTCGCGGGTTCGAATCCCGCCGTGCCCGGTCCGCCGGGCGCGTAGCTCAGTCCGGTAGAGCATGAATCGTCCCGCACCTCTCTCGTCGCCTCTGACGGCGCGAAATCTCGCCTCGGGCGTCACGATGCAAATCGTAGGGGCACACCGCTGGTGTGTCCTCCCGCCAGAGCGCCAGCAGCCCGGCTGCGGACACACCAGCGGTGTGTCCCTACGGGTGCCCGTTTCCTGTTTCGATTCCCAATCACACCCCTCCCATGTCCACCATCATCCCAACCGGCGACGCCACCGCGATCCTGCCCGCGCGGGATACGTCGCTCACCCCCATCACCGTCATCGGCAACGAGGCCATCCGCGAGACCTTCGACGAAGGCTGCATCCGGCAGGCGCTCAACGCCCGCGAGGCCCCTGGCGTCTCGGGCGTCGTGCTCAACCCGGACGCGCACCTCGGCTACGGCGCGCCCGTTGGCTGCGCGATGTCGTCTCCGACGCACATCTACCCCGGCCCCGTCGGCGTCGACATCAAGTGCTCGATGAGCCTGCTCCAATTGGACCTCCCGGCCGACGCCGTGGACGACAAGCGGACGCGTCGCGCGCTCATCGAGGCGATTGAGGCACGCACCCCGACCGGTGCGGGTCGCAACCAGCGGTCCGTCCCCAAGGGCCGCGCAATCCCGCACGACGTGGCGTGGAAGGCCGTGACTGAAGGCGCCTCTGGCGACGTGCTGACCGCGATGGGCGTGCCCACGCACTGGGCCGAGCGCTGCGAAGACTCGTTCCACGTCGGACACGATGGGACGGCCGACGCGCTGCGCCAGCGGCTGACCGAACTCACCGAGACGGGCCAGTTCCGCAACGTGCCCAACAAGCTCTCGCAGCTCGGGACGTACGGCGGCGGTAACCACTTCGGCGAGTGCGAAGTCGTGGAAACGCAGGACGCCCCTACGGCTGAGCGATTCGGCCTGATCGATGGCGGCGTGGCCTACCTGACCCACTGCGGATCGCGCGGCTTCGGCTTCAACCTGGCCCAGATGGGCTTCGAGATGCTGGAGAAGCACTTCGAGAAGTGGAATCTGGAGTACCCCGCCGGCGACAAGCAGTTGGCCTACGCGCCCCTCGGGACGCCAGAGGCCGACGCCTACCTCGACATGATGGCGCTCGGCGCCAACTTCGCGACGGTCAACCACATGCTCATCAACGCGCTCATCCTGGAGGCTTTCCAGGAGGTCATCCCCGGTACGTCGGGCGACCTCGTGTACTTCATCTCGCACAACATCGCGCGAGAGGAAATCACGCCGACGGGCCGCCAGTGGGTGCACCGTAAGGGTGCCACGCGCGCTTTCCCGGCGGGCCACCCCGGCCTGGAAGGCACGCCCTTCGCCGACATCGGCCACCCGATCCTGCTCCCCGGCAATCCCCAGGCCGGGAGCGCGGTGATGGTGGCCGAGCCCGGCGCGGAGAAAAGTCAGTACTCCGTCAACCACGGCGCGGGGCGCCGGATGGGCCGCCGCCACGCCAAGCGGACGCTCGATCAGCGCACCGTGGACGCGTCGTTCAACGATGCGGACATCCTCACGAACTGCCGTCAGTACCCGATCGACGAGGCGCCCGCGGCCTACAAGGACTTCGACGAGGTCCTGGCGTCGGTCGAGACGGCGGGCCTCGCGCGGTCGGTCGCCCGGCTGAAGGCGCGGTTCGTGATCAAAGACGCCGACAAGCAGTACGGCGGCGCGGCGTGATGCCGGGCCTCTGGCGCCGCCGCGGGCGCCAGAGGCTTCCGGTGATGCGCAACCCTTATTCGTAGGGACACACCGCTGGTGTGTCCTTCATGACACCGCGATGGCTCGTGGACACACCAGCGGTGTGTCCCTACGCGGAGATGCGAATCGGTAGGCCGCCAGAGGCTCCGTGTTAGAACGCCACCCACCCGTTGTCTATCGGGCCATGCCGTTCGACCCCGACCGACATCACCGCCGTTCGGTTCGCCTGCGTGACCTCTCGTACGCGGAGCCGGGCCTGTACTTCGTGACGATCTGTACGCACGGGCGCCAGAGGCTTTTCGGAGACGTCGGCGCGGGCGAGATGGTGCTGTCGGATCTCGGGCGTATCGCGCACGACGAATGGCTTAGGACGCCAGAGGTCCGGCCGTACGTGGTGCTGGATGCGTTCGTGGTGATGCCGGATCACGTGCACCTGTTGTTTGGGATTCTGCCGCATGAGGGAAATGCCGAGGCGCCGCCGCCGCCGCCCGCGGATGGGGCGGGACATACCAGCGGCGTGTCTCCACGTCGGTTTGGGAACGCTGTGCCTCATTCCGTGCCGTCCATCATGCGGATGTACAAATCCGTCGTGACGAAACGCATTCGCGCTCTCGATCCGACGGTGCGCTTATGGCAGGCGCGATACCACGACCGCATCGTCCGCACCGATCGAGAGGCCGACGCCCTGCGCCGGTACATCCATGAGAACCCCATGCGCTGGGCCGCTGGCGAGGACCGTGCCGACGGGCATCGCGCCTGACCGCCTCTGGCGCAGCGGGATGACATGGCCCATCATCCCGCGCGTCAACCCTCCCGTAGGGACACACCGCTGGTGTGTCCTGTCACGTCCGAACACCGAAGCCGCCGGCGTCTGTCACGCCCGAACGCCAGAGGCCTCTGGCGCCAACGCGCCCGACCGCGCTATCCTATCGCCCACACCGTCACCCGCACATCCGTGCCGACCACTCGCCTCTATCGACTTCTGAGAACGCCCGTTGCCCCGCAACGGTCGCACGACCTCGTGCGACTGAGTGCGAACGGGCTGTTCGACCTGACACGTCGCGTGACGAAGACCTGAGTGGGCCTTCGGTCGCGCGGCCTCCCGCGTGATCCGCCTGCCAGCGCCCCGGCGGCTCACGATGAGCTTCCGGGGCGCTGTTGTATTCCCCCGGCCCCATGACCACGTCCGAAAGCCCGCCCCAGCACGTCATCGACGGCGCGCAGGGCGAAGGCGGAGGCCAGATCCTCCGCACCTCCATCGGCCTCTCGCTCGTCACCGGCGACGCGATCCAGATCGACCACATCCGCGCCGGTCGCCAGCGGCCCGGCCTCTTGCGCCAGCACTTGACGGCCGTCCTCGCGGCGTGTGAGATCTCGGGCGCCGAGGCCTCTGGCGCGACGCTCGGGTCGGACTCGCTCACGTTCCGTCCGGGCGCGGTCCAGCCCGGCACGTACCGGTTTGCCGTCGGCACGGCCGGGAGCGCGACGCTCGTGCTCCAGACGGTCCTGCCCGCGCTCCTCGTCGCCAGAGGCCCGTCGCAGGTCACGGTGGAGGGCGGCACGCACAACCCGTCTGCGCCGACGTTCGACTTCCTCTCGCGCTCCTTCCTGCCGCTCATCGAGCGGATGGGGCCGCGCGTGAGCGCGCGTCTGGAGCGCTACGGGTTCTACCCCGCGGGTGGAGGCCGCATCGTCGTGGACATCGAGCCCGCGGAGCGACTCGCGCCGCTGGACCTGACCGAGCGCGGCGACGTGCACGGCATAGAGGTCCGTGCCCTCGTGGCGAACCTGCCGGGCAAGATCGGCCAGCGCGAGCTCAAGACGGTCGCCAAGGCTCTCGGCGGCCCCGAGGACGCCTACACGATGCGCCAGATCAAGGACTCCGCCGGCCCGGGCAACGTCCTCTTCGCCGAGGTCCAGACCGCTGCGCTCACGACCGTCGTGACCGAGTTCGGCATGAAGGGCCGTCCGGCGCAGCGCGTGGCCTCTGGCGTGGCGAAAGCCGTGCAGGCGTACCTCGCGAGCGATGCGCCCGTGGGACCGTACCTCGCGGATCAGGTGCTCGTGCCTCTGGCGCTCGCCGCGAGGGAGGGCGCCGGGAGCAGCGTCTTCCGCGCGACGGAGTGGACGCGCCACGCACAGACAAACGCCGAGGTCATCGAGCGCCACCTCGGCGTGACGATCCGCGCGCTGCCCGAGCCCTCGGGCGCGGTCCGCGTCCTCGTGGGCTGAAGGCATGGCCTCTGGCGGGACCCGATCTCGCCAGAGGCCCCAATATCCCCGTAGGGACACACCGCTGGTGTGTCCACCACGGCACCGCAATGGTCCGGTGGACACACCAGCGGTGTGTCCCTACAAGACGCCCGCCTCTGGCGCCAGAGGCTACTCGCCCAGTTCCGCGTAGCGCACGAGGCGGTACCCCGGCGACGGCGCCGCCTTCAGCGCCGCTGCCACACGTCCGTGCAGATTTTCGTCCCACGTCGTGTAGCGCTCCACAAACGCCTCGGCGCGGTCGGGGTCGCCGGCCGACTGCACGGCGAGGACCTCGCGCAAGAGGCCCGCCACCACGTCGTGGTACCGGTCGTAGTCGATGGCGATGCGGCCGCTGGCGGGGTCGAAGGCGAGGAGGTCGTTCTCCATGAAGTAGTTCCACTGCATGAGCTGCATCGTCTGGTACGCCTGCTCACGGCGCGGCTGGGCGGACTGGAGCACGCGCAGCACGCCAGAGGCGTAGACCGAGCGCAGGGCCTCTGGCGTGTAGTAGCCGCTTTCTCCGAGTTGGCGCGCGACGAAGAGCGAGACGAGGTCGGACTTCATCTCCTCCAGGAGGTCGGCGGAGCGCTGGAGCGCCGGGCCCAGGTTGCGGCCGTCATCGGTCTTGTCCACGCCGAGGTAGTGGCCGACCTCGTGCCAGAGCGTGCGCTGGAAGTTGCCGGGGAGGGTGAGGTCGTCGCAGTGCTCGGGCATCACGCCCGCGCAGAAGCGCGCTTTGGCGCCCGCGAACAGCTGAGGATCGGTGAGGACGTTGTAGCGCAGGAGGATCGTGCGGCCGTACTTGCGCGCGTGGTCGGCCTCGTTGGGCAGGATGGTGGCGGTGTTGGTCCCGCGCGCCTGCCCGAAGTCCGCGATCACGTTGTAGACGCTGACCGGGATCTGGGACCTCACGCCCTTGTGCCGGTCGTACGGCAGGCTGTTCTCCAGCGCTTGAATGTCGGTCAGCGCTGCGGCCAGCTCTTCGCTCCGCTCGGCATCGCGCGCCAGAAGCGAGAGGCCGTAGAACGCCTTCACGCCGAACAGCGCGTCGTCGTACGTCTCGTAGCTGCCGACCTGCACGTTGAGGTTGTTGAACTGGCCCGTCACCCACGCCGCGTCGCCGCCCTCGTAGTTGCCTGTCAGCAGGTCGTTGGCGCGAAGCCGGAGGTACGCCGCGAAGTCGCTGTCCTCGTCCGCGATGGCGCTCGCTGCTGCCAGAAGCCTCTGGCGCACGAGCATCAGGCGGTTGGAATACGCGACAGCGTACGGAACCGCATAGAGCGAGTTGGGCTCGTGGCCCTCGGAAAGCTCCGTGAGGTGGAAAAACGCCTCGGGATGGAAAAGCGCGAGGCCCGGCACGTCGCGGAACGCCTTCAGGTCCGCCGCGATGGCCTCTGGCGTGGCGCGGTGGACAGCGGTGCGCAGTCCGAGGATGTCGTCCCGACGCTCGGGGTGCTCGGCGAGAAAGGCCTCCACTTCTTCCACGGTCACGCCCTCGGGGTACATCGCGCGCTCGGGCATCGGAGGCCTGGCGCCTCCAGCGAACGCCACGCTCCGGTTGTCGCTCGTCGTGCCGACCGGCCCCTTAAAGAGGCGGTACAGGAGCGCCTCTGGCGAGTCCGGGACGAGCGCGGCGCGGACCGCGGCGGCGTCCGGGTGGACCTGCTCTTCGTAGAGGTCCTGAAGGATCTGTCCCGCTGCGAGGAGGTGCTCGACGGCCTTCTGCTTGCCTTCGCTCAGGCCCGAAAGGTCGGGCTCGAAACGGATCGTGAGGAGGTCGCCGGTAACGGCCTCCGTATCGGCGTCGGTCCAGGCCTGCGCGAAGGCGGGCGCGGCGAGAAAGAGGAGCGCGAAGAGAGGGGAGAGGCGGAGCATCGAGCGGATCGGGGGCAGAACGAACAAAGTAGAGCCGGCCTCTGGCGCCAGAGGCCGGCTCGCTGTCTCCCAAACGCCAGAGGCGCCTACCCCAGTGCGGCGACGCCCGGAAGCGTCTGGCCTTCCAGCAGCTCCAGCATCGCGCCGCCGCCCGTGGAGACGTGGCTCACGGCGTCGCCCAGGCCGGACTCGTTGATGGCCGCGACGGAATCGCCGCCGCCGACGATGGTCATGGCGCCAGAGGCCTCGGTCGCGTCCGCCAGCGCCTGCGCGACGGCGCGGGTGCCGCTGGCGAAGGCGTCCATCTCGAAGACGCCCATCGGCCCGTTCCAGATGACGGTACTCGCGTTGGAGATCACGTCTTTGTACTGCGCGGTGGTCGCGGGGCCGATGTCCAGGCCCATCCAGCCGTCCGGGATCGTCTCCACGGTCTGCGTCTCGGCGTCGGCGGAGAAGGAGTCCGCAACGATGTGATCGCTGGGCAGCACGATGGTGTCGCGGAACTGGTCGTAGAGGCGGAACGCCTCGTCGGTCTTGTCCTCTTCGACAAGTGAGGAGCCGGTCTCGTGGCCCAGCGCGCGGAGAAACGTGTACGCCATCGCGCCGCCGATGAGCAGGCGGTCCACTTTGGGCGCGAGCGCCTGGATGACGCCGATCTTGTCCGAGACCTTCGCGCCGCCGAGGATGGCGACGAACGGCCGGTCGGGGTCTTCAAGCGCGCCGTGGAGGAACGTCAACTCGCGCTCCAGCAGTTTGCCCGCCGCGCTCGGCAAGAGCGCCGCCACGCCAGCGGTGGACGCGTGCGCGCGGTGGACCGAGCCGAAGGCGTCCGAGACGAAAACGTCGCCCAGCCGCGCCAAGCCTCTGGCGGTCTCGTCGTCGTTGGACGTCTCGCCGGGCAGAAAGCGCGTGTTCTCCAGCAGCACGACGCCTCTGGCGCCAGAGGCTGCGACATCGGCCACGCACGCCTCGGCGTCGTCTCCGATGGTGGTCTCACAGAACGTGACCGTCACGTCGAGAAGCGTGCCGAGGTGATCGGCAACGGGCCGCAGGCTGAACTCGGGGTCGGGCGCGCCCTTCGGGCGGCCGAGGTGGCTCATCAGGATGGGCGTACCGCCGCCGTCGAGGATCGCGCGGATCGTGGGCAGCGCGCCCTGGATGCGGGTGTCGTCCGTGATGGCCGCGTTCTCCATGGGGACGTTGAAGTCCACGCGCGTGAGCACGCGCTGGCCGGAAAGGTCGAGGTCGGAAAGAGTGTGCATGGGAACGGGGTGTGAGAGAGGGGTCTCGGCAACGTGGGCCTCTGGCGGCTGCTACCGTGACGCGCAAACAGAAAGATGGGGACGAAGGAGAAGGAAGCCTCTGGCGCGCTGTGCGCCGTGGCAGTCCCTAATCCCTCGTCCCCAGTCCCTTAGCCGGCGATCTTCTTCGCGAGGTCGACGGTGCGGTTCGAGTAGCCCCACTCGTTGTCGTACCAGCCGACGACCTTGACCATCGTGCCGTCCGTCATCGTGCTGGGCGCGTCGAAGATGCACGAGTGCGCGTTGTGGATGATGTCGACGGAGACCAGCGGTGCGGTGCTGTACTCCAGGATGCCCTTCATGGCGCCAGAGGCGGCCTTCTGGAAGGCCTCGTTGACCTCTTCCACGGTGACCTCCTTTTTAAGGATGGCCGTGAAGTCCGTGAGCGAGCCGTCCGGGGTGGGGACGCGGACGGCGAAGCCGTCGAGCTTGCCCTTGAGCTCCGGGAGCACGAGGCCGACGGCCTTGGCGGCGCCGGTCGTGGTCGGGATCATGGAGAGCGCGGCGGCGCGGGCCCGGCGGAGGTCCTTGTGCGGCGCGTCCTGGATGTTCTGATCCGACGTGTAGGCGTGGATCGTGGTCATGAAGCCCTTCTCGATGCCAAAGGCGTCGTCGAGGACCTTCGCCATCGGCGCGAGGCAGTTCGTCGTGCAGCTCGCGTTGCTCACGATCTCCTCGTCGCCGGTGAGCACGTCGTCGTTGACGCCGAGCACGACGGTCGCGTCGACCTCGCCAGAGGCGGGGGCGGAGATCACGACCTTTTTGGCGCCGCCCTGGAGGTGGAGCGCGGCCTTCTCGCGCGTGCGGAACACGCCGGTGGACTCGATGACGACGTCGGTGTCGAGGTCGCCCCAGGGGAGCTGCGCGGGGTCGCGCTCGGAGAACACCTTGAAGCGGTCGCCGTCCACGATGAGGTCGCCGCCTTCTGCTTTGACCTCGCCCGGGTAGATGCCGTGGACGGAATCGTACTTGAAGAGGTGCGCCAGCGTCTCGGCGTCGGTGAGGTCGTTGACGGCGACGATGTCGAAGTCCGTGTCGCCGCGCTCGAGGATGGAGCGGAAGACGAGGCGGCCGATACGGCCGAAGCCGTTGATTCCGATCTTGATAGCCATGCGAGAAATGGGGTCGGTGTGCAGAGGAAGGGTGAGCTTACCGGCGCGCGTTCTCGCTGTTCGGTGAAAAACGAGATGGGGCGGCGCTGGAACCGCTTTTCCCTGCGGCCGCCAGAGGCCTCTGGCGGGGTCACGGCCGGCCGACCATTACGGCGCGGCAGCTACGGTGCCTCTGGCGTGACGAGCCCGTGCTCCCACATCCACGCCACCACCTGCGGCCGCGTCGGGATCTCCAGCTTCTCGTAGACCGCGTTGACGTGCTTCTTGACCGTACTCATGCTGATAAAGAGCGCGTCGGCGATCTCCGGGTTGGTGCGGCCCCGCGCCATCAGCAGCGCCACCTCCTGCTCGCGCGCGCTCAGCGGCTCCAGGAGCGACGGCTCCGGCGTCTGGCGCCAGCGGCCCTTGAGCACGAGTTGCGCGATGCGCCCGCTCAGCCACCCCGTTTCGCCGCCCACCACGCCGCGGATGGCGCGGAGGATCTCCGCCAGCGGCTCCTCTTTGGTGAGGTAGCCTGCAGCGCCGCGCTCCAGCACGCCGAAGATGTAGTCCTCGTCCTGGTACGCGCTCAGGATGAGCACGCCAACGCCCGAGCCCTGGAGCGCGTCGGCGACGTCCATGCCGGTCATGTGCGGCATCTCGAGATCCAGCACGAGCACGTCGGGGCGCTCGCGGCGAGCCAGCTCCAGCGCCTCACGGCCGTCCGAGGCCGTCGCGACGACGTCGATGTCGGGCTGCTCGGTGAGGTACGCGACGAGGCCGGAGAGGAACGCCGGGTGGTCGTCGGCGAGGGCGACGCGGATGGGGGCGGACATGGGGAGTCGCCAGAGGCCTCTGGCGGGTGGGGCACGCTCAGGGTAGCACGCGCGAGGCATGCAGAGGTGGGACCGCGGGCCCGTTCTCGCCAGAGGCGGCTCCGGCGAGAACGGCGGTAGAAACCCAGAACCCGCGTTAGCCCGCTGCCACGATGCCGACCACGCGGTACTCCCCGTCGACCTCCCCGATGTTCAAGCGGAGAAGGCTTTCGAGCTGCTCGCCGTCGACGTTGTCGACGAAGTTGAAGTCCAGCGCGTGAGAGCCCGCGCCTCCGGCCTCGTTCTCGCTGATGTCGGTGACGTCCTTCTCCATCAGGAGCGAAAACGCGTCGCCGCCCTTGAGAAGGGACGAGGCGTAGTACTCGTCGTAGAGCGCCTGGTCCTCCGCGTTGAGCGCGAACAGCTGCCCGAGGGCTGCCGCGTCGCCAGAGGAGCCGGCGGCTTGCATGTCGCGCAAGAAAGCGCCCAGGTCTGCCTCTGGCGCGGGCTCTGGAGAGGCCTCGGCAGCGGGAGGCGCAGTCTCGGCCGGCATCACTGGCGGGGCGGCGTCTTCGGGCGGCGTCTGAGGTGCGTCGGCGCACGCGACGAGCGCGCAGAGTGAGAAAAGGGCGAGGTAGCGCATGGGGTGTAAGGCCTGAGTGGGGAAGAGCACCGGCGGTTTGCCGGTGCCGTGATGGATGTTAGGTGTCAGCGTCCACATGCGTAGCCTCTGGCGCGAGCAGCGCCGGAACCCACGCTTCGAGAAGCGTGCCGTCTCCGGGAGCGGACCGGACGTGGAACGTGCCGCCGGCGGCCTCGGCACGCTCTTGCGCGCCGACGAGCCCGAAATGCTCCTGCCGCGCGAGGTCCACCATGCGCTCCGGCACCGCAAAACCGCGGCCGTCGTCCTGCACGGAGAGGCGGATACCGCCCATGTGCGCACCGAGCGTGACGCGGACGCTAGAGGCCTCGGCGTGGCGCCCCACGTTCTCGATGGCCTCTTGCGCGATGCGGAAAAGCGCGAGCCGCCCGGCGTCGGTTGGGCGCCAGCGGCCCGTGGTGTCGCGGACGGTGACGGTGAGGGCAGGGTGCCGCTCTTCGGCGTGCCGCATCACAGTGCGGAGAGCGGGGCCGAGCCCGAGGTGCTCGGCGAGGGTGGGGCGGAGTTCGACGAGCATCCGGCGCAGCGATCGGGCCACGTCTGAGACGCGCTCGCGGACCGGGGCCACGCCACTCGTCCCGACGGTTTCGCCCAGACGGTCGAGGTCGTGACCCACGCGGTAGAGGTTCTGCACCGGCCCGTCGTGGAGGTCGCGGGCGAGGCGGAGCCTCTCGCGCTCGCGGGCATCCGCCAGGCGGCGCCGCACCTCGGTGGCCTCGGCGTCCGCCCGCGCTTCCTCGGCGGAGCGCCGGCGCGAGAGCGTAAAGCCGGCGGCGAGAAACGTGCCCAGCGCGAGCGTGACCGTGAGGAACCGGAACGCGAAGGTCTGCCAGAACGCGGGCACGATCTCCACGAACAGCACGGCCGGCTCTCCAAAGGGTGTGTCCGCCGCCGCGCCCACGACCTCGAAGCGGTAGCGCCCTGGGGGGACGCCGGTAAAGGTCGCCCGCGGCGCCGAGCCGTCGGTGGCCTGCCACGCGTCATCCAGGCCGAGAAGGCGGTAGCGGTAGCGGTTCTTGCTCGGCGCGCGGAAGTCCAGCGCGGCGAAGCGGACGCCGAACGCGCGCTGGTCGTGCCGGAGCACGAGCGTGTCGCCCGCCAGAGGCGTTCCGGGGTCCAGGCGCCCGGCGCGCTCGAACCCGCTGATGGCGACCTCTGGCGCGCTGCGCTCGCGCACGGCCTCTGGCGAGACGAGGGTGAGCCCGCCCGGCCCGCCGAACGCGAGGCGCCCGTCCGAAAGCCGCAGGGCCGACATGAGGTTGAACGCGTCTCCTTGGAGCCCGTCGGCGGAGGTGAATGTGACGATCTCGCGCGTGAGCGGGTGGAGCCGCGCCAGGCCCGCCGACGTGCCGGTCCAGAGCAGCCCGTACTCGTCTGCCAGGAGGCTTGCCACGGCATCGGTCGGGAGCCCCGCGGCCATCCCCACGCACTCGGACGCGCCAGAGGCCCGGTCGTAGCGGACAAGGCCGCTGCCGTGGGACGAAAGCCAGAGCGCGCCGGGGTCCAGGGGCGTCTCGGTAATGCTCCAAACGTTGAAGGCTCTCCGCCCGTTCTGGCACAGCGTGCGGATCTGCTCGACGCGGTCCGTCGCGGGGTTGTAGCGCGAGATGCCCGCGTCGGTGCCTGCCCAGATAGAGCCGTCGGCGGAGACGTAGGTGATGTTGGAGGGGCTCTCGGCGGGAAAGGCCTCGACTTTTTCGGCCGTGCCGTCGGCCTCACGCCTCCAGATGCCGAAGCTGGTGGTGATCCACACGCGGCCGTCCAGGTCTTCTGTTAGCCCTCGGACTCCCCCGTTGAGCGACCCGTTGGGGAGCCTGCGCAAGCGCGTGCCGTCCAGCCGGTGAGGCCCCCCGCGCTTGGAGCCGATCAGGGTCTCGCCAGAGGCCGTGACGAGGACCTGCCAGAACGCGGCGCCGAAGCGCGTCGGGGAGTCCGGCTCCGGGAGGCGGGCGGGGACCCGCTCCACGCGGCCCGTCGCGAGGTCCAGCCGGTTGAGCCCGTTGTTGGTCGTGACCCACAGCGTGCCCTCGTGCTCGGCCATGCCGTTGACGCGGTCGTCGCTTAGGGTGGCGGCGTCGTCGGCGGCGTGGCGGTAGGTGACGAACGGACTGGAGGGCTCGCGCGTGACGTACAGCCCGTTCGCGGTCCCCACCCAGATGCTGCCCTGGCGGTCCCGCACGAGCGCGCGGATGTCGTGCCCTCCTAGGCCACCGCGCCGCGCCGGGTCCGGCTGAATCCACCCCCGCGTCCCGTCGGCCCTCACGATGGCGAGGCCGAACTCGGTGCCCAGCCAGAGCTCGTCGGTGCGGGAGCGGAGCCCGGAGCTGAACGGCTCCCCGGCAGGCGGGACCGTCCAGGTGTAGCCGGACGAGAGCCACGTGAGCGTGACGCCAAGTGAATCCGAAAGGAGCGGCTCCCCGTTGATGCTGGCGAGCTCGGACCGCTCGTTGACGGGCCGGCACCGGGTGCGTCCTGCGGCGATGCGGCAGACCGTTCTCCCAGCCTTCCCGCTCACGTTCACCCACGTCGCCCCGTGCTCCGAGGCGAGCGCATGGACGCGAAGGCGAGAGCGCCCCAGAAGTGGGATCGGCTCGCGGAAGGTGGAATCCCGCTCCGGGTCGTAGCGCCAGAGGCCGCGGGTGCTCGTCCCGATCCACACGTGGTCCCGGTCGTCGGCGACGAGAGCCGTGATGTTGGAGCGCTGCGGGAGCCCGGGAGGGGAGTGGAAGCGGCCCGTCCGCCGGTCCAGCCGCGCGGCCCCCTGCGCCGTCCCGACCCACACCTCGCCAGAGGCCGTGATCGCCAGCGCCCCTATTGGCGAGGAGGGGAGGGTGCCCGGCACGCCCGGGCGGTGGCGGAAAACGCGCGCGCTGTGCCCGTCGTAGCGGTTCAGCCCGTCCTCGGTCGCGATCCAGAGGTAGCCGGACGGCCCCAGCGCGAGGTCCGTGATGGCTTCCGAGGAGAGGCCGTCGCGGACGCCGAAGCGTTCGAACGTCTGGCCTCTGGCGGGAGAGGCGGTGCAGGCCGCGAGGAGGAGCGTGGCGAGAACGCGTCGGAGCATGGGGCCAAACCTAGGGACGCCCCGAAGAGCGGCCGGGCTCCCACCACGAAGTCCCAGGCCGCCCCACGGAGCGAGGCTCACGGATGGAGTCGCCAGAGGCTCGGCGCCGGTTCGTGAGGCTGAAGAGTGTAGGGCGCGGCCGGAGGGGCGCCATGGGCCCTGGGGACACTTGTCGGGTGGCACTCGCCGCGCGAGAGGCGGGACGGCGGACCCGGGCCGGCCTCTGGCGCAGGAGGCGCGGCGCCAAACTGAGGATTCACCGTGGGGGCGGGCGCGAGCGTGCTAGCTTCGTCGGCTCTGCGAGATCCGAACCCCGCTTCCCTCCGATGGCCCAGATCAACCCGCCCAAACCGCTCATCACGCCCGAGGCGCGCGCCGAAGAGCGTCAGGACCGCTTCCAAACCGGCGTGCTGCGCTCCCGCTCCTTTTTTGAGGAGAACCGCACGCTCGTGATCGGCGCCGTCGTGGGCGTGGTCGCGCTCGTGCTCGCCATCATCGCGTTTGTCGCGTGGCGCGCGAACCAGGACGCGCAGGCCGAGCAAGCCCTCGGCTCCATCCTCTCCGCCTACGAGGCGGGCGACTTGGAGACGGCGCTCGCGGGCACGGACGACCGTCCCGGCCTCCTCGAAATCGCCGACGACTACGGCTCAGCGACCGCCGCTCCGTTTTTCGCCGCCGACGCGCTGTTCCAGCTCGGCCGCTACGACGAGGCCGCGAAGTACTTCGGCATGGTGGACGATGACGGCCTGATGGGCGCCAGCGCCATCGCGGGCCGCGCCGCCATCCTCGAGGTGCAGGGCGAGCACGCCGAAGCCGCGGACCTCTACGAGCGCGCCGCCGCCCGCTTCAAGAACGACGCCACCTCGCCGGGCTACCTCCTCGACGCCGGACGCGCCCACCAGGCCGCTGGCGACATGGACGCCGCGCAGCGGGCTTACCAGACCGTTCTGGACGACTACGCCGACACGCCAGAGGCCACGACGGCTACGGTCGAGCTCGCGAGCGTCGAGGCCGCCGCCAACGCCGTCGGCACGCCTACGGGTGATGTGGAGCCCGGTCCCGCTCCGGACTCCACCGCGTCCGCCTCTGGCGTGGACGCCGCGGCGCAGCAGGAAGCGATGCAGCAGGCGCTCCAGCAGGCAATGCAGAACCAGTAGGTCTGCCCGCTCGGACAGGTCGAGAAGCCTCTGGCGGCAGCGCCAGAGGCTTCTTTCGTGCTGGGCGACCGCTCCGGGGCGATCTCGCTACCTTCGGGGCCCCTCCGCTTGCCCGCTCCGCTATGCCTACGATTCTCGTCGCCGATGACGAGCCCGCCATCCGCCGCTCGCTCCGCGAGATCCTGGACTTCGAGGGCTACGGCATCGTCGAGGCCGAGGACGGGGAGGAGGCGCTGCAAAAGGCCAAGGCCGGCGGCGTCGACCTCATCCTGCTCGACATCAAGATGCCCCGCCGCGATGGCATGGAGGTGCTCGAAGCGCTCCGCGAGGCCGAGGTGGGCACGCCGGTCGTGATGATCTCCGGGCACGGGACGGTGGAGACCGCCGTGGAAGCCACGCGCCTGGGCGCCGTGGACTTCCTCGAGAAGCCGCCAGACCTCAACCGCCTGCTCGTCTCGGTCCGCAACGCGCTCTCGCGCGGCGAGCTGGAGACCGAAACCAAGCGGCTCCGCCAGACCGTCCGCGACCGCGGGACGAACGAGCTGACGCCCATCGTGGGCGACAGCAAGGCCATCGAGCGCGTCAAGCAGACCATCGAGCGCGTGGCGCCGACCGAGGCGCGCGTGCTCATCACGGGCGAGCCTGGGACGGGCAAAGAACTCGTCGCGAGGTGGATCCACGCCGAGAGCCACCGCGCCGAAGGCCCGCTCGTGGAAGTCAACTGCGCGGCGATCCCGAGCGAGCTGATCGAGAGCGAGCTGTTCGGGCACGAAAAGGGCGCGTTCACGGGCGCGACAAAGCAGCGCATCGGCAAGTTTGAGCAGGCCGACGGCGGCACGCTGTTCCTGGACGAGATCGGCGACATGAGCCTGGACGCGCAGGCGAAGGTCCTCCGCGCGCTGCAGGAAAGCCGCATCACCCGCGTCGGCGGCGACCGCTCTATTACTGTGGACGTGCGCGTCGTCGCCGCCACGAACCGGAACCTCCGGCAGGCGGCCGAGAGCCGGGAGTTCCGCGAGGACCTCTTCCACCGCCTGGCTGTGATTGAGATCGAGGTGCCGCCGCTCCGCGAGCGCCGGACCGACATCCCGGACATCGCGCGGTACGTGCTCGGCGAAGTCGCCCGCCGCAACGGCTTCGAGGGCAAAAGCTTCGCGCCAGAGGCCCTGGAGCGGATGAAGCACCTCGACTGGCGCGGCAACGTGCGCGAGCTGCGCAACGTGGTAGAACGCCTGCTCATTCTCTCCGATGAGGACGAGATCGCCTCTGGCGACGTGGAGCGCTACGTGATGCCGGGCGGCGGCGGGGGAGACCCCATCGCGGGGCTGGTGGACCGCTTCGACACGCTTTTCGAGTTCCGCGACCTGGCCGAAAAGGTGTTCATCGAGCGCAAGCTGGAAGAGAACGACTGGAACGTCTCGGCCACCGCTGAGATCATCGGCATCCAGCGCTCGCACCTCTACAACAAGCTCAAAGACCTCGGCATCGAGCGTCCCGACTGATGGAGCCCACGCACTTCGACGGCGACGCGCCAGAGGCCGCCTCTGGCGAGAGCACTGTGCCTCTCCACGACACGCCTCTAGAGGGTTCGCCAGAGGCCTCTGGCGTGGCTCAGCCGGCGCGCGAGCGTGGGGAGCCCATCCTCGTCGCCAGGGGACTGGGCAAGTCCTACCCCACGGCCGACGGCGCGCTGGACGTGCTCTCGGGGCTGGACCTGGAGATCCACGCCGGCGAGATGGTGGCGGTCGTGGGCGAGAGCGGCACGGGCAAGAGCACGCTGCTGCACCTGCTCGGCGCGCTGGACCGGCCCACCTCGGGGACGGTCCACTTCCGCGGCGAGGAGGTCTTCGGCAAGGACGACGACGCGCTGGCGGCGTTTCGCAACCGCGCCCTCGGCTTCGTTTTCCAGTTCCACCACCTGCTGCCGGAGTTCTCGGCCGTCGAAAACGTGGAGATGCCTGCGCTTATCGCCGGTCAGTCCATGGACGCGGCGCGGCCCCGCGCCAGAGGCCTGCTGGAAAGCCTCGGGCTGGGCGAGCGGGTCGAGCACCGGCCGAGCCAACTCTCGGGCGGTGAGCAGCAACGCGTGGCGGTCGCGCGCGCGCTCATGAACCGCCCCGGCCTGGTCCTCATGGACGAGCCCACAGGCAACCTCGACGTCACGACGGCCGGCCGCCTGCACGACGAACTCCGGCGGCTCAGCCGCGAGGAGGACGGCGCGTTCGTGATCGTCACGCACAACCCGGCGCTGGCGGACCTCGCGGACCGCGTGCTGAGGCTGGAAGGCGGGCGGCTCAACCCGGCGTAGCCTCCACAGGGCCTCTGGCGCCAGAGGCTCGGGTGTGACGTGCAGGCCGGCTCGTGTGTGGGTCAGCCGCAGTAGGGGCAGTTACGTAGCCAACGAGCGAGCGGTACGGGGGGCGTGACACATCGCCGCGCTTCCTCAGGAGGCCTCTGGCGCCAGAGGCAGAGAGGGCTCACCTTCCAGTCCCCAGTCCCCAGTCCCCAGTCCCCAGTCCCCGCCAGAGGCGACACCTCCGCGCGGACTTCGCTAACCTGTAGCGCCGCTCCCGCGTACCCCGCTCCCACTCTCTCCCCCGAGACATGCCCGAGACCCTGGACCTCCCCGTCATCGACCCCGCTGAGATCGCCCGCGTGGGCTTCGTGGATCAGCTCGTGGACCCCAGCTTGGACCTCTTCGAGGAGATCGAGCGGCTGAAGCGCGAGAAGAACGCCGTCCTTTTGGCGCACTACTACCAGGAGGGCGACATCCAGGACATCGCGGACTACATCGGAGACTCGCTGGGGTTGGCGCGAGAGGCCGAAAAAACCGACGCGGACATCATCGTGTTTGCGGGCGTGCACTTCATGGCGGAGACGGCCAAGATCCTGAACCCGACGAAGACGGTTCTGCTGCCGGACCTCCACGCCGGGTGCTCTCTCGCGGACTCGTGTCCGCCCGACGCGTTCGCGGCGTTCCGCGCCGAGCACCCGGACCACATCGTCATCAGCTACATCAACTGCTCGGCGGCGATCAAGGCGCAGACGGACATCATCTGCACGTCTTCCAACGCCGAGCACATCGTGCGGCAGATCCCGGCGGACCAGCCCATCATCTTCGCGCCGGACCGCAACTTGGGCCGCTGGCTCATCAAGGAGACCGGGCGAGACATGGTGCTGTGGCAGGGCGCCTGCATCGTGCACGAGATCTTTTCGGAGCAGGAGTTGGTGCGGCTCAAGGTGCGGCACCCGAACGCGCCCGTGCTTGCGCACCCGGAGTGCGAAGAGGCCGTCCTGCGCCACGCCGACCACGTGGGCAGCACCTCGTCCATCCGCCGCTTTGCCGCCGAGTCCAACGCGGAGGCGTTTATCGTCGCGACGGAGTCTGGCATCCTGCACCAGATGCAGAAGGACAACCCGGGCAAAACGTTTATCGCGGCCCCGCCGGACAACGGCTGCGCCTGCAACGACTGCCCGCACATGAAGCTCAACACGCTGGAGAAGCTCTACCTCTGCATGAAGCACGAAGCGCCGGAACTGCACATGGACGAGCAGATCCGTCTCGCCGCGCTCAAGCCCATCGAGCGGATGCTGGAGATGAGCGAGGGCGTGAGCTAGCCTCTGGCGCCAGAAGCGCAGAAGAAGCAGGACCGAGCGGCCTCTGGCGTCTGAACAGTTGCCAGGGGCCGCGTTCGTTTCGCTTTACCAGAGGCGGATGTCGACAGAACGTCGCCAGAGGCTACCAGCGCGTGCGGACGCCGATCAGCGGCTCGAACCGGCGCTCCACGAGGTATCGCTGCGGCCCGGCCTCGCTATCCGGTAGGCGGCGGTACCCGTAGCGGGAACGGACAAAAGCGTGCGCGCCGCCAAGGGCTTGGACGGGGAAGGAGATGTCCAGCAACAGCGTGTTCTCCTCGCCTAGTGCGCTGCCGAACAGGCCCAGGAGGCTGCGGAATCCTTGCTTCTCGACGCCGAACTCGAACCGTGTCGGTCCTGCTCGCGCAGCGAGGCGGAGGCTGAACGCGCTCAGCGCGCGGGGGCCGAAGTGGCGGCGCGTGTACAGCAGCCCCTCGATGCGCCCAAAGGCGACGGAGCGGAGATCGACTTCGAGGTCGACGCCACCGCGCATGCTGTCGATGGGCGTGCCAGCGAGTTCGAACGCGTCCAGGTTGGCGTCGTAGAACGAGTTGGCAGCGACGATCCTCTGGCGCCCGCCGCTCACGGAATAGAGCGGCCCGATAATGCCCGGCGTGAAGCGCCCGCGCGAGAACACCAGCCCCACGCGGCCCTCGGCGCGCGCCACGCTGCCGAGGTCGGCGCCATCCGCCTCGATTCCGACGCCAATGCCTCCGCCCTTGCCGAGCACCTGAGCAAACGAGACGTAGGGGCCGACCGAGAGGCCGCCTTCGGAGAACACGTCGCCCCGGAGCGTCGCCTCGATGCCGGTCAGCGACGAGTCGCCGCTGGCGGGGAGCGAGAGGTCGTGCGCGGCGGCGAGGCCGAGGCGGAGGCCTCTGGCGGGCCCAATCGAGAGCCGGGTCGGCACCTCCACCTCGCCACCGACGACGCTCCCGCCGGTTATGTCGCCGATGAACCCTGCCACGCGCGCGCCGCTGACGCCAGAGGCGATCTCGGCGCCGATGCGGCGCTCGTCCCAGGCGGCCGTGGTTTTGTAGCGCCGGGCCAGCATCCCCGTCCCCAGCGTGACGCCCTGAAGCGGCCCAATCCGCGCGTACACGCCCCGCCGCTCCTCGCGCGGCTGGACGCGGATGTAGCGGATCGTGCGGAGCGCATCGTACAGGTCGTCGGCCTCGTTTTCGTACAGCCCCCCTGAGCCGGGATGGAGCGTCGTGCCGACGGAGGCGCTAAAAGACCCTCGCAGAACGGTCGCCTCGGCGCGGACGCCAGTTCTCCACCCCGCGCGAAGAAACGCCGGGCCCCCGTACACCTCCGCAAGTGTGCGGTCGGGCGAGAACGGCGCGGACCCGAGCTCGAGCGGGTCGTCGGCCGATCCGAACGACGGGGGCTGCCCCATCGCGCCAGAGGCGAGCAGCAGAAGGGCGAGCAGGGGGAAGAGTCGGAGCACGGCGGTGGGGGATGGGCGAAGCTACGGGAAGCCCGGCAGAACCCCGCGGCAGGAGAGGTGTACGCACATCCAAAATGGACGAACGCCTTCCACTCTTCCCGCTCGGCCTGGTGCTCCTTCCCGGAGAGCCGGTTCCCCTCCACATCTTCGAGCCCCGCTATCGCGAGATGGTGGCGTTGTGCCTCAAGGAGGACCGGCCGTTCGGGATCCTCTACGCGTCGGAGTCCGGGATGAGTCAGGTCGGGACGACGGCCTGGATCCGGCGGGTTGTGACGCGATATGAGGATGGCCGGTTGGACATCGTCGTGGTGGGCGAGGCGCGGTTTCGGCTCGCGGCCATCCATCGCGACCAGTCCTTCCTCTCGGCGGACGTCATCCCGATAGAGGACGACGCGGCATCGCCCGAGGACGCGGCGATCCGGCAGCGGGTCATCACGCAGCACATGAAGCTCGTAGAGATGGCGGGCGAGGAGGTGCGGCCGGGGCTCTACGACCCGCCGCCAGAGGTCTCGTTTATCGTGGGGCGCCACGCGGGGCTTGAACTCCCGGACAAGCAATCCTTTCTGGAAACCCAGAGCGAAGGCGGGCGGCTCTCGCTCCTGGCGGATCATTTCTCCGGCATCATCAAGCGCGTGCGCCGCGCCAAGCACTTGCACGACCTCTCGCGAGGGGACGGCCACGCCGACGGCGAGCCCGAATTGTAGCCTCTGGCGAGAAGGCCAAGACCTCGGCATCTGGCGCCAGAGGCCGCTTCCGCGCCGTCCTCACCGCCTTCTCACGGCCTACGGTGGCCGTGCGCGGTAGCCTGCCGCACGAAACCCGAGCCGCGGACCGTTCCGCGTCACACCATCGGCCCCGCCTTCCCCGAGCGTCTCGTATGTCTTTTCGTTTCTGCGCGCCCCGGCGCCTCGCCCTCGCCCTTTTCGCCGCTGCGGCGGGCATCGCGCCAGCGGCCTCCGTGGTCACCGTCTCAGCGGTCGTCGCCGGCTGCGGCAACGGAGTCGTCACGCCGGGGTCGGCGCAAGAGGCCTATGACCGTGGCGTCGAGGCCTACGACCGCGGCAAGTACACGCGCGCCATCGAGCACCTGCGGACGGCGCTGGACTTCGGCCGCACCAGCCCTCTGGCGGCCGACGCGCAACTCACGCTCGCGCGGGCATACAAGGGGGACCGGCAGTACCTCCTGGCGGGCAACGAGTACACCCGCTTTATCGAGTTCTACCGTTCGGACGAGCGCGTGCCCCAGGCGGCGTACGAGCGGATCCAGACCTACGCCGCGCTGAGCCCTCCGTACGACCTCGACCAAACGGATACGGAGCGGGCGATCGACTACATCCGGCTCTACATCGCGCAGTACCCGGAGAGCCCGCAGGCGCCAGAGGCAGCGGCGCTGCTCACCGACCTCCGCGAGAAGCTGGCGCAGAAGCGGTACAACAACGGCCGGCTCTACCAGCGCCGCGAGCTGTACGAAGCTGCCGTCGTGTACTACGAGAGCGTGCTTCAGAACTACCCCACGTCCGCCTACGCGGACGACGCGATGCTGGGCGCGCTGAGCGCTCAGGTCGAGTTCGCCCGCGCTAGCGTGATCTCGCGTCAAGCCGAGCGGTACGACGAGGCGCTCGCGAAGTACGACCGCTTTATCACGCTCTTCCCCTCCAGCCCGCTCGTGCGGGAGGCCGAGGACCTCTACTCCCAGGCCTACGACGCACGCCAGGCCGTCCCTGAGACCACGGCGGAGCGGGCCGGACAGTAGACCGGAAAACGGGGCAGACGTGGCCGCTGTCGCCAGAGGCCGCTGGCGCGCGCGATCTTCCGCTCTCGCCTACCCACCCGGACATGCGCCTCGGCTTTTTCGGCGGCTCGTTCAACCCGCCGCACATCGGCCATCTCGCCGTGGCCGAGGCCTGCCGCGAGGGTGCCGCGCTCGACCGTGTAACGTGGATCCCCACCGCGACCTCGCCTCACAAACAGGGCCGTACGGACGTGGCCTCTGGCGCTGAGCGGCTGGCGCTCGTTCGCGCTGCCATCGATGGGAACGAGGCGTTCAGCGCGAGCGGCGTCGAAGTGGAGCGGGAGGGCGTCTCCTACACCGTGGACACGCTCCGCGCGCTCCGCCAGAGGCATCGAGACGACGAGCTGTTCTGGATCGTCGGCGGGGACTCGCTCGCGAGCTTTGCGACGTGGCGGGAGCCGCGCGAGATCCTGCGCCTGGCGACTCTTGTAGCCTACCCACGGCCGGGCGCGGACCTCGGCGCGGTGCCGGGTTGGGTGATGGCGCGCACGGTTCTCGTCGAAGCGCCTCGGTTGGAGATCTCCAGCACGGAGATCCGCCGCCGCCTCGGCGCTGGCACCAGCGTCCGCTACCTCGTCCCGGACGCGGTGCGCGAGGCCATCCGCCAGCGGCAACTGTATCGCGGCGAGGCCGCAGATGCTCGGACCCGCGAGGCCTCTGGCGGGTAGGACGCGCGCACTTTCCCCCCGCTTCGTGCCTCTTTCCCTCCGCGACCGCGCCGCCGGACTTCTGATCGCCCGTTTGGGCAACAACCTCCCGCCAGAGGTCTCCGCCCATGAGGCCGAGGACTCGGTCTCTGCCCTGTTGGACGAGATGCCCATCGGCGGGCTCATCCTCTTCAACGGGCGCATGCCCGAGGCGGGTGAGACGCTGCACCGCCTGCAGAAGCAAAGCGACAGAGGCTTGCTGGTCACGACGGACATGGAGCGCGGGTTGGGCCAGCAGGTGCGCGGCGAACACGGCGGCACGCTGTACCCGCACTCCGCGGCCTTCGCCATGATGGACGATCCAGACGCCGCCGAGGCCGTCCGCATCTTTGCCGAACAGGCCGCGCGAGAGGCCATCTCGATGGGCATCCACGTCACGTGGGGGCCTGTGGCCGACGTGGACCGCGAGCCCAAGAACCCGATCATCGGCACGCGAGCCTTCGGGCGCGATCCCATCCGCGCGGGCAAGCTTGCCGCGGCCTTTATCGAAGGCGCCCACGCGGGCGGACAGCTTACCTGCGCCAAGCACTTTCCCGGCCACGGCGGCACCACCGGCGACTCCCACGCCACGCTCCCCCAGGTCACCGACGACCGGGATGTGCTCGAGGGAATGGACCTCACGCCGTTCCGCGCCGCTCTCGCCGCTGGCGCGGACTCCGTCATGACGGCCCACGTCGCCTACCCCGCGCTCGACCCCACGAACGCGCCCGCCACCGCCAGCGGCCCTATCCTGCGCGGCCTCTTGCGCCGCGAGATGGGCTTCGAGGGGGTCGTGGTCAGCGACAGCCTGCAGATGGCGGGCATCCGCCAGGGGGACGAGCCCGAAGGCGCCGTCGCCGCTCGCCTCTTGCGCGCGGGCGTGGATCTCTTCGTTGACCCCGTCGATCCGCACGCGGTTGTGGACGGCATCGTGCAGGCCATCGAAAGCGGCACGCTGGACGAGCGCTTCTTGGACGAAGCCCTCGCGCGCGTCGAGGTCATGCGCCAGAAGCTTGTCGGCATGCACGGCGAGGGCGTGTTCACGCGGCCGCCGCAGCCCGCCATG
The DNA here is from genome assembly GCF_002257665.1 of Rubricoccus marinus. NCBI lineage: Bacteria > Pseudomonadati > Rhodothermota > Rhodothermia > Rhodothermales > Rubricoccaceae > Rubricoccus > Rubricoccus marinus. The sequence goes on from NZ_MQWB01000001.1 coordinate 910,061, forward strand.
CGCGCGCCGGAAAACATCGCGCTCGCGGAGCGCGTCGCCAGAGGCGCCCTCCGAGGCGACGGCGCGCTGCCCGAACTCGGCGACGGCGCTGGGGCGCTCGTCGTCCTCGTCAAGCCAGCTCCACGCCCGTACGAGCCGCCGACGCTGCCGTTCGGCCAGACCGTCGAGAAGCTCCTGCCTCTGGCGAAGTACGTCGAGTTGGAGCCCCTGCACGAGGACGAGGACGAGCCGTTCGATCAGCTTCTGGCGTGGGCGCGAGAGGCCGAGCAGATCGTTGTCGCGACCGTGGTCCGCCCCGCCGCGTGGCACGCGTTCGGGCTCGCCGCACGTGAGCGCCGCTTTGTGCAAACGCTCCTCTCGATGGAAAAGCCGACCACGCTCGCCGTTCTCGGCGGCCCTCGCGGCTTGGCCGGATACGAGGGCTACACGACCGCCATCGTCACTGGCTCCGACGTGCCGGCCTCCCAGATCGCCCTCGCCGAAGCGCTCGCCGGCCACACCGCCTAAGCGCTCGCCTCTGGCGCCGGAACGCCCTCTGGCGCCAGAGGCCCTACACGCCCGTTCTCGATGGCCCTCTCGTCTCTCGCCCCCGTTCTCGGCTCGCTCGCGCCGGACTTCCGTTTGCGTGCTGCGAACCCCGAGGCCTCTGGCGGCTCGCACGTGTCCCGTTCGGACATGAGCGGCGCCCGGGTGTTACTCGTCGTGTTCACCTGCAACCACTGCCCGTACGCCGTTGCGGTGGAAGACCGGCTGATCGCCCTCGCGGAAGCGTACGCTCCCGAGGGGTTGCAGGCCGTCGTCATCTCGTCCAACGATGCCGAGGCGTACCCGGCCGACTCGTTCGAGAACATGGCCGTCCGCGCCGAGCAGAAGGGGTACCCATTCCCGTACCTGTACGACGAGACGCAAGAAGTCGCGCGCGCCTTTGGCGCGGTCTGCACGCCCGAGTTTTTCCTGTACGACGCCGACCTCCGCCTCGTCTACGCCGGGCGTCTGAACGACGGGCGGCCCACGCGTCCGGGCCGTCCGGGAACGGAGCCGACTACGCGCGATCTCGCGGACGCCATCGAGCAGACGCTCGCAGGTCAGGCGGTCTCGGCTGAGCAGATTCCTTCGATGGGTTGCGGCATCAAGTGGCGTGAGCAGGAGTAGGGCCGGACTGCCGTCGGGGCCTCTGGCGCCAGAGGCCCTGTAGGGCACGGCACCTCGGCACGCGCCGAGCGTAGGAGGGGGGTGAACGACGCGCCGCCGCCCTACGAAAAGCTCGTGCTCGGCTTTGGAACGGCCCTCGCCGCCCTTGCCTACGCGTACTGGACGGCGGTGGGCATGGACCGAGGTGAGGGCTGGACCTCCACGCCAGCCGTTCGGGCCCTGTTCATCTTAGGCGCGAGCGCAGTCCTCGCCCTCGTGCTCCGCCTGGCGGTCCGCATCAACTCCAACCCCTGACCCCGCGCTTGCCATGAACTACCGTCCTTTCGCCATCGTTATTGCGGCTCTGGCTGCCGGAGGCCTCGCTGCGATCCTCACGCCTCGGTTTACCGCCGAAGGGGAGACGAGCTGGCTGATCGCCGCCGCCGCGGCCGTTGTTGCAGGCGCCGTTTTTGCCCTCGTTACGCACCAGCGCGTGGACGATGACGGATAACGCCGTCCCGTATCTTGGCACCCCACTCTCCTCCTTCCTCACGCCTCCTCTGACATGACCAACCCGGACGCCACGACAGACGCCGACGCCCCGCTCTCGGCCTACGAAAAAGCCCCCACCGACGGCAGCGCGGTCGATCCACGGTGCGTGCCGCAGGAACTCGACGGCCCACCGCCGATCGGTGACGAGATCGTGCCGCCCGACTACGACGAGGAAAGCCAGGAGAACTGGCGGTTTCTGTTCCAGCGCCAGATGGCGTTGCTCCAGGGCCGCGCAGGGGAGGCGTACCTGGAAGGCGTCTCCACGCTCGGCATGACGCCCGACCGGCTGCCGTACCTGAAGGACCTCTCGCGTAACATGGAGGAGGCCGCAGGGTGGAAAATTGCGCGCATCCCCGGTTTGCTCCACGAGCGTGATTTCTTCGGCCTGCTCAACGACCGGGTGTTCCCGTCCACGGACTACATCCGTCGCAAGGATGAACTGGACTACACCCCCGCGCCGGACTGCTTCCACGACATGTTCGGCCACATGCCGATGCTGACGGAGCCCGCGTTCGCGGACTTCTACCACCTGTTCGGGCAGTCCGCACTCAACGCCGAGGGCGTAGACCGCCAGAGCCTGGAGCGCCTGCACTGGTTCACCGTCGAGTTCGGCCTGATTCAGCAGGAGGAGGGCATGCGCATCTTCGGGGCCGGGATCCTCTCGTCGAAGAACGAGGTGCAGCACGCGCTGAGCGACAAGGTGGAAAAAGTGCCGTTCTCCGTCGAGCGCGTGATCAACCAGGAGTACGAGGTCTGGGACCTCCAGCCGCTTCTCTTCGTGCTGGACTCGTTCGAGCAGTTGGAGAACGAGTTCGGCGAGTGGGCGCGCTCGCGCGGGCTTCTTTAGCCGGGGGCGTCGCCAAACCGTTACTGGATCCGTCGCCGTTGCGTATCGTAGCTGCGACGGATCGCGGTTCGTCTTCTCCTTTGGCCCTAACCCTCCGTATACACAATGCCCTCCCACGAACGCCTCGTCGCCTACGCGCACGGCCGCGTGCAGGGCGTCGGCTTCCGCGTCTACGTCAAGCGGATGGCGAGCATGATGGGCGTTCGGGGCGTGGTGTACAACCAGAAAGACGGGTCCGTACACGTGATCGCCGAAGCCACGCCGCACGTGCTGGACGAGTTCGAGGCCGTGCTCAGCGTCGGCTCGCCAGCGGCGCAGGTGGAGCGACTGGACGTGGAGCGCGAAAAGGCCACCGGCGAGTTTAGCCGGTTCACCGTCCACCGCTAGCCTCTGGCGCCAGAGGCCCCGGCACGCCGCCAGAGGTTTGGGCTGAGGCCGCTGTTCGCGCGATGCAGACGAACCCCACGCCCCGCCTCGCGTAGGGCGGGGGTCCTTCCCCGCGCTTGTGGAGCCCCGTCCCGACCCCCATCCCGCCTCTGGCGATGTCCGCCCCGGAGACCTCATCTCCGGCGCCGCACGCGACAGCGTGCTCACCGACTTCTCGCCGCCGAGCGCACCCCCGGACCGGGACCGCGTGTGGCTGCACATCGGGCTGTTCCTGGCCACGTTCGCCGCGATGGTGTTCGCGGCAGGGTACGGAATGCTCGAAGACGGTCTGTGGTACCCACTCACGGGCCGAATCCCGTTTTACGAGGCGAACGGATGGACGGCACGCGTGACGGACGGTCTGCTCTACGCGGTCCCGTTCCTGTTCTTCCTGACGGTCCACGAGTTCGGGCACTACTTCGCGGCGCGGTGGAATAAGATCCGGGTCTCGTTGCCGTACTACATCCCGTTGCCGTTCGCGCTTGGCACGTTCGGCGCCGTGATCCGCATCAAGGAGCCCTTCCGCCGGACGCGGCAGTTGTTCGACGTGGGCGCCAGTGGGCCTCTGGCGGGATTCGTAGCGGCCCTCGTCGTGATCGGGATTGCCGTCTTTACGCTCCCACCGGTGGAGTACTTGATGAGCGCCGGGAGAGCCGGCCACGCGGCGACGATCCAGTTCTACCTCGAGAACGGCGTGTTTCCCGAGCGCACGTCCGCGCCGGGCATGGGGGTAATGCTCGTCCCCGGAGACACGCCGTTGTTCCACGCGGTCATGTCGCTCGCGGACTACCGGGTGCCGAGCTACGAACTGGCGCACTACCCGGTGCTGCTCGCCGGGTGGTTGGGTCTCTTCTTTACCGCGCTCAACCTGCTGCCCGTCGGTCAGTTGGACGGTGGGCACGTGATCTACGCGATGTTCGGTGAGGCCGTCCATCGCGTCGTCGCCCGCGTGACCACGTTGCTCCTGATGCTCTCGGGGTCGGTCGGGTGGCTGGTGCAGATGGTGCCGGAACTCCAGAGGTGGTACGGCACGCAGGGACTTATCAGCGGGTGGGCGGCGCTCGCGTTCGTGTTGCTGCTCTACCTCCGCCGCTACTTCGGGGACGTGCGGTACGCCCTTGTAGGAACGCCCGTGCTGGTGGCACTCGCGGCCGCGGTGACGTTCCTCACGCCGGGCCTCGCGGCGAACGTCGGATTCATCGGCTGGCTGCTCTGGAGCGGGCTGATCCTGTTCGTGATCCGCATGGACCACCCGCCGGTGCTGGTGGTGGAGCGGCTCTCGCCGGGGCGCCGCGCGCTGGGCTGGGCATGCATCGCCATCTTCCTGCTCTGCTTCTCCATCCAGCCGCTCGGGTAGAGTCGCCTCTGGCCCCAAGGCCTCTGGCCCCAAGGCCTCTGGCGCCAGAGGCCTCCCGCGCCCAGGTCACTTCGGCGCGCCCACGTGGCACCTGCGCCAGAGGCGCGCTAGGTTGGCCGCACACGCACCCCCGAGGCTCCCGACCGACCGCTACGCCCGTACCTTCGCCGCTCCCCCATCCCGACCTCGGGAACGAGCCTGATGCTCCGCGTTTTTCGGTCTGCCTCTTTTGCTGCCCTCGTCCTCGCCGCCGCGGCCTGTGACGACGCGCCCGGCGCTCGCGACCCGTTCGGGTCTCCGCCCGTCGTCTCCGCGTTCTCGTTCACGCCAGAGGCCTTCGAGGACGTGAGCGGCAACGCGACCATCACCGTCGAGCCGACGATCTCAGTCTCCGTCGCCGGTGGAAGTGGGGACATCACGGTCCGCGCGTTCGTGCGGGACCTGGACGGCGACGAACTGGTGGGCGAGGCCGACGCCTCTGGCGGCCCCGGCCGCTACGACCTCCGTCCCACGCTCACGCTCCCACGCGGCGCCGTCGGCGATTACGAGATCACGGTCACGACCGAGGACGCCAGCGGCGTGCCAGGCGACCGGGCCTCTGGCGTGTTCGCGTTCTCGTCCGTCTCGCTCGGGGCGCCCAGCGTAGCGGCGACGCAGGCCTCGCCCGCGACGGTCCAGCGTCCGGCCTCGGGCACGCAGGTGGTCACGCTGACCGCAAACGCGTCCGACCCCGATGGCCCCGCCAACCTCGCGCGCGTCGAACTGCGCGATCCCGCCAGCGGTGATGTGCTCTTCCGCTTCGCCGACGATGGGCAAGGCGGCGACGCGACGGCCGCGGACGGGCAGTACACGCTCCGTCTCGCCATCCGTAGCGGCTCCCCGACCGGGGTGTACGCCTTCCAGGCCGTCGCGGTGGACCGCACCGGACGGGAAAGCGTCCCCGCCGACGTCTCCTTTACCGTTCAGTAGATGCTCCGCCCGCTCTTTCGGCTCGCGCCTCTGGCGCTGCTTTTTCTCGCCGCTGGCGCCTCACCAGAGGCCTCGGCGCAACAGCCGATCACGACGGGCTACGGGACCGTGACGGGTCTGCCCACGGGCGCCCGCAACTCCGTCACGACGCTCGCCGAGGCCGACGGGCGGCTGTTCGCCGGCCCGCGCCTCGTCATCGTGGAGGCTGATGGCACGGTCCGCTTTGTGGGCAACAACGGCGCGCTGAACCCGGCGACCTCGGACCAGCCGCGCGCGTTCTCCATCGCCGCGCGTCCCGGTGGCCGCGTGCTCGTCGGCATCGGATTCACGGACGACGCCGATCCCGACACGCCGATCTCGACGGCTGCGGGCTTCGCGGTCTCGCAGGACGGCGGCCAGACCTTCGGCTACCGACCGGCCCCGCTCGACGCCTCGACCGACGTGACGGTCACCTACGGCGTCTCCACGCTCCGAGCCTCACCGATCTTCACGTCCGGCGACGCCGCCCCCTTCGATGTCGCCATCGACCCGGCCTCTGGCGACTTGTACTCCGCCAACGCCATCGCCGGGCTCCGCGTCTCGCGCGACGACGGCGCGACGTGGCAGCGCGTGGTCCTCCCGCCGGACACGCTCCGCACGATCACGCCAGAGGCCGCCTACGCCTTCCCGTACACGCCCGCAGGCGTCCAGCTTCCGGGCGCGACTGAGCCCGGCGACGTGTCGCTCTACGGCTTCAACTTTATCGCGTACTCGGTGCTCGTGGACGAGGAGGGGACCGTCTGGGCGGGCACGCTCGCAGGCCTCAACCGCGGCGAGGACAGCACCGTGGTGGCCTCTGGCGACCGCGCGTGGACGCGCTACGAGGCCGATGCGGCGCGGCCGAGCCCGGCGGGCAGCTTTATCGTCTCGCTGCAAGCGCGCGAGATCGACGGCGCCCGCGACGAGATCTGGATGGCGGCGTGGCCGAGCGGCCGCTCGCCCGACTTCGCGCCCAACGCGCCCGACGAGCGCTTCGGCGTCAGCATCTGGCGCGGCGACGACGAGAACGGCGAGGCCATCTTCGAGACGGTCCTCCTAGGCGAGCGCGTGTACGACCTCGCCTTCCGCGGCGAAGCGGCCTATGCAGCGGGCCAGAACGGCCTGTTCGTTTCCGATGACGCCGGCCGCGCGTGGCGTGCGCTCCGCTCTTTCCGCGACGCCTCGGGTGCCGTGCTCCCCATCCGCCCCGGCACGGGCGTGTTCAGCGTGAGCGTGACCGACGACGGCACGATCTGGGCCGGGACCGGCGACGGCCTCTTGCGGAGCGAAGACGGCGGCAGCACGTGGGCTCTCTTCCGCTCCAACGTGCCCACCAACCCCACGACCCTCGGCGAGGACACGCCAGAGGTGGAGGCCTACGCGTACCCCAACCCGTTCTCGCCGCGCTCAGACCGCCTCACGCGCATCCGCTTCGACCTCTTCAGCGCTGCCGATGTCCGCGTTCGCATCTTCGATTTCGGGATGCGTCTCGTGGCCGACATCGACGCGGGAACGAGGCGTTCCGGCGCCAACGAAGTCGAGTGGACCGGGACCGCCGACGGCGCTCGCGTCGCCAACGGCACGTACATCTACGTCGTGGACGCCGGGGACACGCAGCTCTCCGGCAAGATCCTGGTGCTGGACTGATGATGAGACTCCACGACACCCGTCCTGCCGCCTCTGGCGCCAGAGGCCTCCGCTCGGCACCGCGCCCTTCTATGCTCAAGCCTCTCGCGCCGGTCGCGCTTCTCCTCGCGCTCGCGCTTTCGCTCTCGCCAGAGGCCGCCGCGCAGGGGCCGGGCGCGTTCGCGCGGTTCGGCATGGGCGCCCGCGCGGCGGTCATGGGGCCACAGGTGGCGGACGTGTTCGGCGGCGCGAGCCCGTACCACAACCCGGCATTGGCGCCGTTTCAGCCGGGCCAGGGCGTCGAGATCTCGGGCGCGCTGCTCAGCTTTGACCGCGAGTGGCAGGCGGTACAGGTGGGCGCACCTCTCCGGCCCCGTGCAGGCATCGCCGCTGGCGTCGTGCGCGGCGCCGTGACGGGCATCGACGGGCGCGACGAGAGCGGCTACGCGACGGGCGAGTTCTCCACGAGCGACCTGGGCTTTTTTGTCGCCTTCGGGACCCAGTTCTCCAAGGCAGTCTCGGCAGGCGTCGGCTTCCGCATCTACCGCAGCGACCTCGTCGAAAGCATCCGCCCGCCGACGGCGCTCGGCGTCAACGCCGGCCTCGCGCTGCGCCCGACGGACCGGCTTGCGGTCGGCCTGGCCGTCGAGGACCTGTTCGCGGCCTACAACTGGAACGCGTCGCCTGCAGGTGGCGGGACGGTAAAGGACCGTTTTCCTGTGCGCCTGCGCGGCGGCGCGGCGTACCTCCTCGGGCCGGCCTCTGGCGCAGGCCGGACGGTGATCGCCGCCGAGGTGGAGACGCAGGTGCAGTCCACCGAGGCACGCACCCCAGGCGGCATCGGCACGACAGGCGGCTTCCCGATTGAGCAAACCGACGAGGCGGACCTGCGAGTCGCAGACGTGATGGCACGCGTCGGCGTGGAGCACCGCGTCGTGGAGCCCCTGGCGCTGCGCATCGGCGTGGACCGGCTGTTCCTGGGCGACTCCGGCGAGATCCGCCCGAGCGCGGGCTTCTCCGTCAGCCCCACACTGGGCGAACTCGACCTCCGCATCGACTACGCGGCCACGCTGGAGCCTTTCGGGACCGGCGTCGCGCAGACGGCGACGCTGCGGCTCAACCTCTAGGAGGGAGTGGGGATACGGAATGGAGGGGTATGGCGCCAGAGGCTACTGGCGCCGGGCACACGCGATGGGATGGCGCCAGAGGCCTCTGGCGCGTGATCATGGGTTGACACTACGGTTTGGATATGCGCGCATTCGTCTTTCTGCTTCTCCTGTTAGCCTGTGGCGCGTCCGCGCAATCCGGTCTGTCTCTTGGATTGGGGCCTGCGTCGGGTCTGAACGGCCCGGCCAAGTACACGGAGCTTCGGGGCCGGATCGCGTTGACGCCGCTCCTCTCCATCGAGCCGACAGTGGGAGGAACCGTGCAAGAGGGCATTCCTCTCGATTGCTCGCGCGACGTCTGTTCAGATCGCGCGTCCTATGATTCCGGGTACGCCGAAAGCCTCGCACTCGGTGCCGCACTAACGTTTCGCGCGCCAGAGGCGGCATTGCCCGGGCCTCTGGCTTCGGCGCATGTAGGCCTTCTGGGGCAGTGGGAAATCTCCAATTATGAGCAAGATGCGCTGCGCTACGGCGCTGAATTTGGAGCGGACGCGTACGTCGCGGGAGGGTTTACGGTGGGGGCGCTGCTCCAAGCATCTGCGCGGGTCGGTGGACCGAGTCGCTTCGCGTGTTTTGGCGACAGGGCGTCTACGCTGTGCCGGGTCAGCCTCGCGCCGATGCTCCGCATGGGCTACACGCCAGCGGCCAAAGACCGCCGGGCCTCTAGCGATACGCGCCGCGCGCGGTTCAGCGTGGCCTCTGGCGTCGCGAGCGGGTATAAGGCCGGCGCCACGCAGAGCGAGATGCGGCTGAGCCTACCTGTCGGCAAGGCGCTCTATTTCGAGCCTGCCGTCGCGTACACCGCCGTGCGCGGCTACGACGCGTTCCCGAACTGCGCCCCGGGCCAGACCTGCGCCCCGGTCCGCAAGAACGGCGACGACGCGGTTTCGCTCGGCGTCGGCGTCTCCGCCCACAGCGGACGGGTCCGCGTCTCCACGGTCTCTCTGGCAGACATGTACGTCGGGACTTCGGTGTACGTCAACAACCCCTGGAACAGCGAATCTGCTGACTCACGCCTCACGCTTCTCGCAGGTGCGGCCGTGCCGCTCGCCAGAGGCCTCGCGCTAGGCGCGGAGGTCCAGGCGGCGTCCTACGCCTGGACCTCATCCAGCGAGACAGCGTTTCCGACGTACGACGGTTGGGTTGTCGAGCGCGGCCGCTTCTCCCTCGCACCCATGCTGCGGCTCACCGTCGGAGGCTGACAGCCGCCGCCTCTGGTGCCAGAGGCCTCACTCGACGGGCCGGATGGTCCGGAGCACGGTCGCGCCCTTCGGGGCCGCTGGCGTTCCCTCGGTGTGCGCAGGCGCCATTGCCTCGAACTCCAAGTGCTCCACGATCGCGAGCGAGCCGTCCGCCAGTGGTCGCGCGGCGAGGAGGGTCTGGAGCGCGGCGCGGTCCGGGTCGCGCCCGTCTCGCGTGCTGGCGAAGCCGGAGCCGGTGACGCGCTCGGCGGTCTCGTCGGCGTAGCCGAAGCGGTAGAGGACCGTTCCGCCAGGCTCGACGCTCATCCTGCCGGCGTCGTACACCTGCACGCCGAGGGCCGAGCGGTCGGCGACGTACAGCGCCTCTGGCGCGAACGCCGCGACCTCCAGCGCGGCGCTGTCCTCGTTGAACGCGCCCAGAGCTAGCACGCCGAGGTCCACGATGTGGAGGCCGCTCGGAGTGGCGAGGGCCGCGCCGCCCGGGACGTGGTGGAGGCGGTGCTCCTCGCCCGGCGTGAGGCGGAGATCAGGCCCCCACGTCGCCTCGCCTCTGGCGAGCCGCACCAGACGGTACGCGCCGGCGTGCGGCTCCTCCAGCGACGCAAACTGCACGAGCGCGACGAACACGCTGTCACCGAAAGCCAACGCGGTTTCGACGCCGCCCAACATCTTTGGGTTGTAACCCGCGAGAAGCCGCCACTTCGGGGGCGTGTCCGTGTCGTCAGCGCGTTGCGCGGATACCTGGGCGACGGTGGTGTCGAAGATGTTGGGGAGGAACTGGAGGGAGACGAGCCACGGCTGCCCCTCGGGGTCCAGCGCGTAGGCGCCAGAGGCCACGGGGAGGCCGCTGCTCATCATCTGCTGCGCGAAGGACGCGGACTCGCCGAGGTCACGGCCTCCGTACCACGCTGTTTCAGGCGCGTCGCGAAGAACGGCGAGCGTCCGCACCTCGACGGGCGCGCCTGTTCGAGCTTCGTCTGCACCGAGCGTCCGGAGTTGGGGCCGGAACAGCGTCGCCGCGAGCGACGCCAGAGGCTCGGGCGGCGCGTCGGCGTAGAGCAGGCGGTGGCGCTCGAAAAACGCCGACGCGTACGGCATGAGCGAGGCCGGGTCCGCCGTCGGGTTCTGCACCACGATCTCGCGGCAATTTGAGAGCAGGGCCTCTCGCGAAGGCATCGCGTAGCGGAGCGGCTGAGGAACGCCCGCATTCAGCGTCGCGGTCACCCGCAGGTACCTCTGGCGCAGGTCCGCGAAGCGCGCGTCGTCTCGCGCGAGTCGGTCCAGGATGCCCGCGGCGACGCGGTCCGCCAGAAGCTCCTGGCAGTTGACGTTGCCATCGTCCGTGCGCGGGTTGACGGTGTAGCGGTAGGCGAGGGCGTGCCCAAGCTCGTGCGCGGCGAGGACGACCTGATTGAACGCCGCCATCTGCGCGGCCTCTGGCGCGCCAGCGAAGTGCTCTTGCGGATCCCACGCGCCCCTCGTCAGCAACGCGCTCCAGGTGCTCCAATACGCCAGCGCCTGCGCCTCGGTCGGGATATCGCTGATCGCGACGACATGCTCCGGCGGCACGTACAGGTTGAACGGCTGGTCGAAGCGCTGGGTGCGCCAACGAAGGTCGTCCGGGAGATCCAGGCCCGCGTCGCGAATCACATCTGCGAGCACCGCTCCGGCTTCCGCGATGTCGGCGGTCTGCATCGCGCGCCAGAGGCGGCGGCTGTCCGGCGTTGAGGCTTCTGGCGAAGGCTGGGCAGCGGCGCCAGAGGCGAGCAGGAGAAGCGCGAGGGCGAAGCGCATGGGAGCGGGTGCAGGCTGAGCCGAGTCTAGGCCTCTGGCGCGGCCCCGCGCTCCCGAGAATGGGGGAGGGGGCGAACGCTCCGAAATAGAAGGCGGCGTGCAGCGCTGCGCGCGCGGCCTCCGTAGTCGCAGGTGACCTCACGCACCTTCGTCTCCATGCGCGTCCTTTTCGCCTGCCTCGCGTTCGCCCTCGCCTCTGGCGCGAGCGCCCAGACCTCGGACGTCCTCGCGGGCACGTCGTTGGGCGCCGGCCCGGCGACCGGCTTCGAGAGCGCGGCGACCTATGCCGAACTCCGCGAGCGCATCGCGATCTCGCCCGTGCTCGCGATTGAGCCGCTGTTCGGCGTGAGCGTGGAGAGCGGCTACATGGAGGTCGATCCGTGCCTGTTTCCGCCGTGCTCGGAAAGCCGTCGCGGTGAGACCGTCCGGCTCGGCCCCGGCGCGGCGCTCACGCTCCGGGCGCCAGAGGCCGCGCTGCCCGGGCCTCTGGCGGACGCCCATGTCGGCGTGCTCGGGCAGTATTCGACGGCGGCCTACGAGCGCGACGAACTCCGCTACGGGATGGAAGCCGGCGTGGCCTTCCGCGTCGCCCGAGGCCTCACGCTGGGGGCCGATGTGCAGGCGGCGCGCTACGCCGGCCGCGACGTTCGCGGTGTGGAGTTCGACGGGCAGGTGCAGCGTGGGCCTCTGGCGGTGCGGCGCACAAGCGTGGTGCCGATGCTGCGCGTCGCCTACAACCCAAGCGCCCCACGCGGCGCTTCGGGGCCGGCGCCAGAGTTCCGCACGGCCTACAGCCTCGCCTCTGGCGTGGCGACAGGCTTCCGCGGCGGTGCGGTCCAGACCGAGCTTCGCGCGAGCATTCCCATCGGGCCGGGGGCACTCGCGTTTGAACCCGCCCTCGCGTGGACGGCCGCGTCCGATGAGGTCCTGTTTCCACACTGCCAGCCCAACTCGCCCTGCCCGCCGTACCGCAACGAAGGCGCCGATGCGCTCTCGCTTGGCGCGGGCCTGACCGGACACAGTGGGCGCCTCCGCGTGGCCGGCGTGCCTCTGGCGGACGCGCACCTGGGCGCGAGCGTCTACCTCGTCAACCCGACGGCGGCGGACGCGGGCGAGCTTCGCTTCGCGATCCTCTCGGGCGTATCGGTCCCGGTCGCCAGAGGCGTGGCGCTGGGCGTGGAGGTGCAGGCGGCGGCGTACTCGGAGGCGCAGCAGGACCGCGAACTCGTCTCGCTCGTGCCAATGGTGCGTTTGGCGGTGGGCGGGTAGGCCTCTGGCGCCAGAGGGGGTCCGTCTAAAAGCCTTTCAGGGCTTCCATCAGCGCATTCAGCCCCACGCCAGAGGCGCCGGTCCGCGCACGGAGCGTGGCGAAAAGGTCCAGCGCGACCATCTGCGCGGCGTGGATGGGGACCGCGATCCAGAACGAGCGGCAGCGCCAGACGAGCGCGCCCAGCGCGAGCCCGCCCAGAACCGACAGGTACGCCTCGGCCGCCGGCTTCTCGGCGTGGAGAATCGCGAACGGAACCGTCTGGATCACGATCGCCAGAGGCGCCCCCACCGCCCGCGCCGTGCCGAAAAGCGTGAACCCGCGCCAGAGGTACTCCCAGCCCATCCAGTAGAACAGGAACAGCAGCTCGTACGCGATGAACGCGCCCCAATCGGACTGCGCGCCGGGATAATGCGGGTACTGGCGCTGGAACTCCGCGCCGTCGGAGAGCACCCACGTGCCGACGATCACGAGCGGGAGGTAGAGCGCCGCGATCACGCTCGCGAGCTTCCAGTCTCCCAGGCCCAGCCCAGCCTCTCGCGGCGTGAGCCGGAAGCCCACGAGCAGGATCAGGACCGGAATCACGAACCCGGTGATGCCCTGGAGACCGAACCACCACGCCCAGCCGCCGAGCTCCGGGTCCTCGAATCCCAGGAAGTTGTCCAGACCGCGGTACACGCTGCGCCCGCCGATCTGAAGCTGGAGCAGCACGAGCAGCGTCGCCGCGATCATCACCGTCGCGGCGATCCATTGGTCGCGGGTAAGGGACGCGAGCGTGGCTCTCAGGCCTTGCCACTCGGCTCGGAGGCGGTCTATCATGCGCGGGTGATGGCGGCGGGGCGGCCCGTGGCACGGCCGTTGTTAGGGGCCCGAATCTACCGCCAGAGGCCTCTGGCGAGGGGCCGCACGCCCCGCCTCTCCCTATGCGCAGATCTCCGCTTTTCTATGTATCTCTGGCGCTCGCCCTCGTGGCGACGGCGCCTCTGGCGGGGTGCCGCATCGAGCGCGGGGACGCTGTGGCGGCGGGGGCGGCGCCAGAGGCCACGGCCGGGGTGAGCGCTGCGGCGCGCGACCGGAGTCGGCTGGACAGCCTGCTCGCGCCGTACGGGCCGTTGGGGGCGTCGCGGCGGACGGTACCCATGACGGAGGCCGAGGCGTGGGCCGATTCCGTCCTCGCGGGGCTCACGCTGGACGAGAAGCTGGGCCAGATGCTCATCGTGGACCTCAACCCGCGGTTCTTGACCGGCGCCAGAAGCCTGGAGCAGGTCGCGCGCGAGTGGAAGGTGGGCGGCTTCCACGTGCCGCGCCGGATGGTGCCGCGCGAGATCCTGCGCACCACGAACCGGCTGCAAGAGGCCTCTGGCGTCCCGCTGTTCTTTACCGCCGACTACGAGTGGGGCCCCGGGCAACCCGGCACGCCGCTGACCGAACTCCCAGCCGCGATGGCGTTCGGCGCCGCGAACGACCCGCTGCTGGTAGAGGCCGCGGGCGCCGTGAGCGCCATCGAGGCGCGTGCGCTGGGCGTCAACGTGCTGTTCGCGCCCGTGGCGGATGTCAACAACAACCCGCGCAACCCGATCATCAACACGCGCTCGTTCGGCGACGATCCGCGAGCGGTGGGACGCATGGCGGCGGCGTACGTGCGCGGCGCGCAGAGCCACGGCGTGCTCGCTACGCTTAAACACTTCCCCGGCCACGGCAACACGGGCACGGACACCCACCTCGCCTTCGACGCGGTCCCGGGCGATTGGGGCAGCCTCGCTCTTACCGAACTCGGCCCGTACCGCGAGGCCCTTGCGGAAAAGCCGGGCTTCGTCATGAGCGCGCACCTCTGGATGCGCGCGCTGGACGCCGAGGCCACGCCCGCCACGTTTAGCCGCGCCGCGCTCCACAGCCTCTTGCGCGACAGCCTCGGCTACGAGGGGATCGTCACGACTGACGCCATCCACATGGGAGCGCTCACCTCGCGCTACACCTTCGAGGAGCGCATCCTGCGCCCCATCCACGCCGGCGCCGACGTGATCCTCAATACCTACGATCCGAAGCGCGCACTCGCCGTCCTCCGCGAGGCCGTCGCCAGAGGCGAACTGGACGAGGCGCGCATCGACGCCTCCGTGCGCCGGCTGCTCACCCAGAAGGCGCGGCTCGGGCTGCACCGCCAGAGGCAGGAGCCGCCGGGGCGCCTGAGCACGCTTCTGGCGCGAAGCAGAGGCGAGCGCGTGGCGGAGGCTGTGGCGCGAACGTCGGTCACGCTCGTCGAGCCCGGCCCGCTGCCTCTGGCGCCGGGTGCGCGCGTGGCCGTCGTCCAGCTCGCCAACTTCGACGCGCGCCGCGCCACCTCCCGGTTGGAAGAAGACCTCCGCCTCGCGGGCGTCGACGTGCTGCCTCTGGCGCCCGAGGCGCGGTCTGTCGACGAAGTGCGGCGCGCGGACGCGCTCGTGATCGGCGTGCACCTCCAGGTGGTGCCGGGGCAGCAGCCCTCGCTCACGCCCGAGCAATTCCTGGCCATCGACGCGATCCTCTCCAGCGGCACGCCCGCGGTCGTCGTCCTCTTTGGCAACCCGTACGCCGCGCTGGAGCTCAACGTCTCCACCGGTCTCATCGTCGCGTACGACGGCATCCCGACCACTGCCAGCGCCGTCGCCGACGTGCTCTTGGGCCGCGCGCCCTCGCCGGGGCGCCTGCCCGTCGCGCTCCCTGGGCGCTACGCCAGAGGCCGCTCGCTCGTGGCGCCGGTGGCGCGTGTGCGGTGAGGGGAGCATAGGAGCGCGGCCCCTGGTCCGCCCTGGCGCCAGAGGCAAGTGCGAGGTATCACTGCTCGAAGCCGACCGCCAGAGGCCTGCGCGTCTGCCTCTTACGCATCACGCAGTACGCATCACGTCCTACGCGTCCAGCCCGACTGCTTCCGAAATAGCCCCGAGGCCGTCGCGGTCTAACAAACGCACGAGGCCTTTGTGGATGCGCTGCACGAGTCCTGGCCCCTCGTACACCAGCCCCGTGTAGACCTCCACCAGACTCGCGCCCAGCCGTATGCGCCGGTACGCCGCCTCTGGCGAGGCGATGCCACCGACGCCGATGATCGGCACCTCGCCGGAGGTCGTTCGGTACAGGTGGCGCACGAGCGCGTCGGCTCGCGCCGCCAGAGGCGCGCCCGAAAGCCCGCCGTTGCCGATCCGCGTGAGGTCGGCCGCTGGCGTTCGGAGCCCGTCGCGGTCGCCGGCGGTGTTCGTCGTCACGAAGCCGGCCACGCCGTGCTCCCTACACAGCGCCACGATCTCGTCCACGGCCCCGGCATCGACGCCAGAGGCGGCAGGTGGGGAAAGCTTGACGAGGACCGGGACGGCGTTGCGCTGCCTCTGACGCTCGCCCATGACGGCGCCGAGAAGCGCGTCCAGCGCGGTGCAGTCCTCGAAGGTCTTGCCTTCGGCGGTGTTCGGGCACGAGACGTTGAGCACCAACAGGTCCGCGTGCGGCAGCACGTGCTCCACGGACCGCCGGAAGTCCTCTACGCCTGCGTCGCCCAGGATGTCCGGGCTGTGCGTTTTCGCGACGTTGACGGCCAGGACGAAGCCCTCTGGCGTGAGCGCGTCCGCTAGGCGGTCCGCTATGACGGCCGCGCCGTCGTTGTTGAGGCCCATCCGATTTACGAGCGCCTCATCGTGTGGCAGGCGGAACGCGCGCGGCTTCGGGTTTCCGCCAGAGGCCAGCGCGGTGACAGACCCGATCTCGGCGAAACCAAAGCCCATCGCGGGCCACAGGCGGAGGCCTCTGGCGTTCTTGTCAAACCCGGCCGCGAGGCCGACCGGCGCGTCGAAGCGGAGGCCCCAGAGCGTTTGGGCAAGCCGTGGGTCTCGCCATCCGTACATCGCGCGGACGGCGCCGGGCGCGAGTGAACCGAGGCGGACGGCGCCCATGCCGAGACCGTGGGCGCGTTCGGCGTCGGCGCGGAAGAGGAGGGGGCGGACGAGGCGGTACACGGGCGCAAGCGAAACGGCCCGGCAGGATACCGCCAGAGGCGGACCCACCGGGCCGTTGATCTTTCCAAACGCGGCCTCTGGCGCCACAGGCCTGCGCCAGAGGCGGACGCCTACCAGCCGGGCGTGAAGTTGACGCCGAAGACGAGGTCCTTGTCCGAGCGCGAGAAGGGGACGGCGAGGTACGGCTCCAAGACAATCGCGCCCAGCACGCTCACGCGAAGCGACGCGCCGGCCGAGAAGATCGGCTTCTGCTCGCTGAACGGGGTGCCGAGGGTCTGCGTCCCGCCGCCGAAGATGTCCTCGCGCTCCAGGATCGTGCCCCAGGCCATGCCCGCGTCCGCGAAGAACGTGAGCTCGGTCGGGAGGTACGGGAAGTTGAGGAGGCCAAGCTGCGGGACGCCGAGAAGCGGCACCCGGAGCTCCGCCGTCGCGAGGCCCATCTTGCTGCCGAACAGGCGGTCCTCGAAGTCGGCGTAGGCGGACTCGTCGCTCCCGACGCTGACGCCAGTGAACGAGTTGTAGGAGTAGCCGCGCACAAACGAGCCGTAGCCCAGGAAGATCGGGCGCAAGCGGCCCGAGCTCGCGTCACCGCCGTAGCGGCCGTAGTGGAAGCCTCGGAGGGCGAGCGTGACGGGCACGCGCTGCGGCAGGAAGTCCGGGCGCAGCATCCGGTACGTCCGGGCGTCCGCCGTCGCCGTGGCGAGGTTCAGCGTGCCGAACGTGCCATCGACGCCAAAGCGGTAGCGCGAGCCGCGGATGGGGGAGACAAAGCCGAAGTAGGAGTTGTCCCCGACGAACGCCGTTCCGGCTTCGAAGAGGTGCAGCGCGTCGAAATCCAGCACCTCGCCGTCGTCGCCTCTGACGGGCTTGCGTCCGGTATATGAGCACTGGTCCGCGATGGAGAAATCGCACTCCAGCCGGTTGCCAGAATCGTCGGTGCGAAGCGAGCGGAGTTCGAGGAACTCCAGGTCGTAGCCGATGCGGGTGTAGCCGCCCTGCGCTTCGAAGCGCTGGGACTGGTTGAGCGGGTACTCGCTGAGCCCCTGCACCTGCGTCTGGTACGTCCGGTAGTAGTAGTTCGTCCGGTACTCGCCGTTTTCGTCGCCGCAGAACGGGCCGTTGCTGCCAGGGCTACAGCCCCCGAACACCTGGAGGTACGGTACCTGGCCCACAAGCGCGCCGTACGTCAGCCGCTTGGAGCGGTTGAGGTAGAGCGCCTGCCCGCCGATGTCCTGCACGCTCCCGTTCGCGCTGACCGCGACGCCGAGCACGTTGTCGGAGAGCTGGTCCGAGAAGAGGAACTGGATGCCGCCCGCGATGCCGAAGCCGGAGCCGTAGGAACCCCCGCTGTAGCCTGCGCCGACCTGCGGCTGGCTCACGTAGTCCAGCGACAGCTTGGGCCGGTAGCCACGGGTCGGGAACGTCATGGTCTCCGGAAGGCCGGCCTGAGCGTCCGCGAGGTAGCCTTGGACGGTGCTGCGCCCGAGCGCGTTGGCCGGGGGCAGGATCGCCGCGCCAGAGGCCGCCACGGGCGTGATCGGTGTGCCTTGCGCGTCTTCCTCCGCGAGGCGGTAGACCGAGTAGCGCTGCGCCTCGAAGACCGAGTACGCCAGCGCGCCGGTGCCTCTGGCGACCGAGATCGCAGGCGAGAGGTCCGCGATGCCCGCCACGCCCGTCGCGAGGTCGGTTACCTGGAAGAGGTCGCCGCTCTCGAGGACCAGGCGGTAGATGTCGTTAAAGCCTCCGCGGTCGGAGATGAAGTACAGGCTTTCACCGTCGCGGCTCCAGGCCGGGTTGATGTGCTTGTTGCCAGCGAAGAGCGTGAGGCTCTCGATCTCGCCAGAGGCCGTGTCGAGGATCGCGAGGCGGACCGGCGCGAACGTCAGGCGCTCGAAGTCCGTGCCCGGCCCGCGGTCGGTGACGAACGCGATGCGGCGGCCGTCCGGGTGCCATGACGGCTGGAGGTCGGTATAGCGGTCGTTGGTGAGCTGGCGTACGTCGCCAGAGGCGAGATCCACGACGTAGAGGTCGGTGATGCCGCCCTTGACGCCTGCGAAGGCGATCTTCGAGCCGTCGGGGCTCCACGTTGGGTCCTTGATCGCGCCAATGCCAGCGACCTTGATGCGGCGCACGACGTCGCGGGCCTGCACGTTCAGGATCGCGATCTCGTTGTCGCCGCCAGCGAAGACAACGTATGCGAAGCGGTCGCCGGTCGGGCTCCACGTGCCGGCGCTCTCGATAAAGCGGATGGCGTCGAAGTGCGCGTTCGTGCCCACCTCTTCAAGCTTGGAGATCACCTCGCCGGTCTCGGCGTCGGCGAGGAAGAGGTCGATGCCGAACAGGTCGCGCTCGGAGAGGAACGCGATGCTCTTGCCATCGGGCGAGAGCTGCGGCGCGATGGAGATGTTGCCCGAGTCACGCTCGCGCGCCAGAAGCCGCTCGGCAGTGATGCGCGGATACTCCTCCGGGTAGGCGATGCCCGGCGGACGCGGGACGCGCTCGTCGCGCTCTTTGCGGGCGTTTTCGGCCACGCGCTCGCGGTAGCGCTCGATCTCTTCCTGCACCTGCGGCGTGAGCTCGGGGCGGGGGACGGAGCGGCCGTCGGCAGGCGGTACGAGCTGCTCGCGGAGGGCCGCTACCCAGCGCTCAGAGAGGTCGTCGGGAGAGAGTCCGGAGATGGTGACAAGCGCGGAGTCCAGGGGCATCTCCAAGGCCGACTTAAACATCCGCACGCCGGCCTCGTCGCCATAAGTGCCGGCCACGAACGCCCAGAAGGGCTGCCCGTACTGGTACTCGTTGAAGCGGGGGTTCTCCTGGAGATCCGTGATCGTCGGGAAGTCGTCGCGCAGGACGGCGTCGCGCATCCACATCGCGGTAAGCGCGTCCTCGCGGCCCACGGAGTAATACTCCGCCATGCCCTCAATGACGAAGAGGGGGAGCCGGACGAACTGCTGGAACGTGTCGTTGCGCAGCGCGATGTCGTACTGGAACTGGTGGACGAGCTCGTGGCCGAGCACGTGGTCGGTTTCAGCGTAGGAGCCAGCCATCGGCAGCACGACCCTCTGGCGCAGGCCCTCGGTCACACCCTGCGTGCCCTCGCCGATGTTGGCGATGTTGGTCTGCCGGAAGTCCGCATCGTCGGCGTAGAGGATGATCGACTTCCGCTCATCGAACTCGTGGTCGAGGATGGAGGAGAGCCGGTCGTACCAGCGCTCGGCCATGCGGCCGACATCCATCGCGGCCTTCTCTTCTTCCGCGTAGTAGTAGATGTCGAAGTGCTCGGTCTCGAGAACGGTGAAGTCGAAATCGTCGTAGCGGACTTTGTTGCGACCGAAGTACTGCGCCTCGGCGGGCACGGGCGCCAGGAGCGCGAGGACGATCACCGCGCCGAGCGCGAGGAGGGGAAAACGTGTCATGGGGAAGCGTAGGGGTCGCGCATCAAGCCGTGCGAGCCGGCGGCGGGGGTACACCGGGGGCTCCGATGTGCCCCGCGGACCGTGTACCCCGGACGGTGGGGCTTGTTCTGGCGGGATTTGTTGCTGCACCAACGGGGGAGGCCCGGCGCCGATGCCTGGGGCGCCCATTTGTGCCCCAGCCTCTGGCGCGGGCGGCCAAGCGGCGCGGGGCACGCGGCCTCTGGCGCCAGAGGCCAGGGCTTCGGAAGTCCTTGAGATGGCAGCCGCCCTGCCCCTGGCCTCCGTTGCGGCATCGGGCGCCCGAGTGGGCCCGCTTCTGGAGCGCTGGCCGGGCGAGCGTCGCGAGAAACGACGAACTTCCCCGCCAGAGGCCCGAGCGCGAACGAACGCGCGGCCTCTGGCGTTGGGATCTCACCACCCGGTCCGCTATGTCTGTCGTTGCTGCTACCTCCCACGAAGACGCCCGCCTGCGCGCGCGCGTGTTCACCATCGCCGTCCTCGTCCTCGTGTCGTTTCTCGGCGCGCGGCTGGTGCAGATGCAGCTCGTGGACCGTGCGGAGTACCTGACCGAAGCCGAGGGCAACGCGATCGAGGAAAAGATCGTCCGGCCCGCCAGAGGCTACGTGTTCGACCGCAACGGCATTCTCCTCGTCGACAACGAGGCAACGCTGGCGGTGACGGTCTCGGCGCGGTACTTCGATGTGAGCAAGCTGCCGCTCGTCTCCGAGCTCTCAGGGGTGCCTCTGGCGCAACTGAAGAGGAAGTACGAGGAGATCTTTGCCCGAAGCGGCTACCAGACGGCCGTTCTTCTCGACAACGTGCCGTTTGCAGCGCTGGCGCGGCTGCGCGAGAACCAGTACCGCTTGCCTGGCATCGGCTTCCGCGAGGACCAGCAGCGGCGCTACCACTCGGAGGCGCGGCTGAGCCACGTGCTCGGCTACGTGAAGGAGATCGACGCCGAAGGCTTGGACGACATGCGCGAGCAGGGCTACCGGCTTGGCGACAAGGTGGGCATCTCCGGGATCGAAGCGGAATACGAGCCGGTCTTGCGCGGTCGCGTCGGGCGGGAGTACAAGCTCGTCAACGTGCACGGGATGGAAGTGCAGGCCTACGAGGGCGGCTCCGAGGATGTCCAGCCCGAGAGCGGCGTCGGCCTCAAGCTCACCGTCGACGCGAGGGTCCAGGCCTTGGCCGAGAGCCTGTTCGTGGACAAACGCGGCGGGGCTGTCATGATCGACGTTAAGACGGGCGGCATCATTTCGATGGTGAGCGCGCCGGACTACGACCCGACGGCGCTGGCGGGGCGGATGACGCAGGCGGACGTGGACTACCTCTACCGGAACCCCGAGAAGCCGCTCTTCAACCGGGCTACGCAAGCGGGGATGCTCCCGCCAGGGTCCACGTGGAAGCCGTTCATGTCGGCCGTGGCGCTGCAGGAGGGAATGATCAGCGAGGACACCGAGCTGTATTGCGGCGGTGGGTACATGCTGGGCCGGTTCTTCCGCTGCCACGGCGGCTCTCACGGCAACATCTCGGTCCGCCGCGCGATCCAGGTCTCGTGCAACACGTTCTTCTTCCGGCTCATGAACGACACGTTCGAGACGCCGGACGGCCCCAAGCGGATGAACTTGGAGATGTGGGGCGACTGGGCCAACCGCTTCGGCTTTGGTACGCTCGCGCCGCTGGACCTCCCCAACCAGGACCCCGGCCTCATCCCGGATTCCTCGTACTTCAACGACCGGTGGGGCAGAGGCGGCTGGGGACCCGGCTTTACGGTCAACCTCGGCATCGGCCAGGGCAACATGGGCGCGACGCCGCTCCAACTCGCGCGGTACACCGCCGCGGTGGCCAACGGAGGCACGCTCGTCACGCCGCACCTCGTCTTGGAGCAGATCGATCCCGAGACCGGGCAGAGCCGCACGCCGCAACACCCCCGCGCCCGCACCATCCCGATGGAGCCACGCAACCTCGAGGTCGTCCGCGAGGGCATGCGCCTCGTCGCGACCGCCGGCACGGCGCGGCGCAGCCAGATCCTGGCCTCTCGCGACGGACGTTTCCCCGAGATCCCCATCGCCGGCAAGACCGGTACGGCAGAGAACCCTCGCGGCAAGGACCACGCGGTGTTCATCGCCTTCGCCCCGTACGACGACCCACAGGTGGCCGTCGGCGTGATCGTGGAGAACGCGGGCTACGGCTCCCAGACCGCCGGCCCTATCTCCAGCCTGATGATCGAGCAGTACTTCCGCGGCGAGGTCGCGCCCGAGCGCATCGGCATGATCCGCTCCGTGCAGTCCTTCAAGTCCGTCGGCCGCATCTAGCCTCTGGCGGCGGTCTCTCGCCAGAGGCCGCTGGCCGTTCCTCTTTCGCCTCCACTAGGAGGCCCCCGCCGTTGCCTCTGGCGCCAGAGGCCCGCACTCTCCGATTTATGCGTCCCTGGTACAAGCGTCTCGACTGGCCGACCATCCTCGCGTGGGCGGCCCTCGTGGGCGTCGGGTTGACCGCCATCTACAGCTCCACGCACGGCCCGGCGCGCGAGTTCTTGCTGGACTCCGTGAAGGACAACGCGAACAAGCAGGCCATGTGGGCCGGGATCTCGTTCGGGGTCATGGTCACGATTTTCCTGATGCCGGCGCGGTTCCTGATCCGCATGGCGCCAGTGGCCTACGTGTTCTGCCTCGGGCTGCTCGTCGCCGCGCTGGTCTTCGGGCGCGAGATCAACGGCGCGAAAAGCTGGCTGCAGTTCGGCGGTGCCTCGCTGCAGGTGGCGGAGCTCGCGAAGGTGGGGACCGTTCTCGCCGTCGCGGCCTTCCTCTCGCGGACCAACGTGCGGAGCGTGCAGGCGGGTCTGAACTCCGGGTACATCGCCGCGATCGGCGGGCTGGCGGTGATCATCCTCGTGCCGACCGCGCTCGTCATCCTCCAGAACGACACCGGGACCGGGCTCGTCTTCCTCGCGATGGGCTTCTTCGTGGTCTTCTGGAGTGGCCTCGTCTCGCTCCCTCTCGTGGGCCTGGCCGCGGCCTCTGGCGTCGCGGTGTACCTCGCGATCGTGAACCCGTGGTACCTCGCCATCTTCGCGCTGTTGGCGAGCGCGGGGTACATGCTGTGGACGCGCTCGAAGCTGCTGACGGGTCTCGCCTTTGCCGCGACGGCCGGGATCGGGAGCATCGCCAACTTTGTGCTGTACAGCTACCTCCAGCCGCACCAGGTCAGCCGTCTGGTGGCGTTTACGGACCCGCAGAAGTACGCCTCCACGGCGGGCTACCACGTGATCCAGTCCAAGGCCGCCATCGGCTCCGGCGGGCTGTTCGGAAAGGGCATCACCCAGGGCACGCAGACGCAACTGGCGTACATCCCAGAGCAGTCCACGGACTTCGTGTTCACCATCATCGGTGAAGAGCTGGGCTTTGTCGGGACGGCCTTTATCCTGATCGTGTTCTCGTTCCTGATCCTCCGGCTCGTGAGCCTGGGGCAGGAGGCGGCCAGCGCGGCGCCGCGCTTGTTCATCGCGGGCGTGACGGGCATCTTCCTCACGCACATCCTGATCAACGTGGGGATGACCATCGGGCTGATGCCGGTGATCGGCATCCCGCTCCCGTTCGTGAGCTACGGCGGCTCGGCGCTGCTCGCCAACACGACGATGCTCGCCATCGCGCTCACGCTCCACGCGAGGCACGACGAGTTCGCGGTCTACCGGACGGGCTAGCCTCTGGCGCCAGAGGCCTGTGGGGCGTGCGGTTGAACTTGGCGCGTCCGAGGCGAAATCCGCCGGCGGTTCGGATCCGCCTCTGGCGCGGCCCGTAGCTTTCGGGAGCACCCCCCATCCGCCCTGCATGTCCGACGCTCCCGCCCCCGAATCCGCCGCCCCCGACAGCACCGCCGAAGGGCGGACCGCCGAGGAGCGCCAGAGGCTCGAAACCGCTGCGGCGACCGCCATCCGCGGCCTGACCATCGACGCCATCGAGAAGGCGAACAGCGGGCACCCGGGCCTGCCCATGGGCATGGCCGACGCGGCCGTCGTGCTGTGGACGCGCTTTCTCAAGCACAACCCCAAAGCGCCGGATTGGGTGGACCGCGACCGCTTCGTGCTCTCGGCCGGGCACGGCTCAATGCTGATCTACAGCCTCCTGCACCTCTCGGGCTACGACCTGACGCTGGACGAGATCAAGGACTTCCGCCAGATCGGGAGCCGGACGGCGGGCCACCCGGAGCGGCACCTGCTGCCGGGCATCGAGACGACGACCGGGCCGCTGGGCCAGGGCATCTCGACGGCCGTGGGTCTCGCGATGGCGGAGAAGCACCTCGCGGCGCAGTTCAACACGGGTGAGCACGTGGTCGTGGACCACATGACGTACGTGATCGCGAGTGACGGCGACCTCCAAGAGGGCGTGAGCAACGAGGCGTCCAGCCTCGCGGGACACCTCGGCCTGGGCAAGCTCGTGGTCCTCTACGACGACAACCACGTCAGCATCGACGGGCAGACGGACCTCTCGTTTTCCGAGGACGTGGCGATGCGCTACGACGCGCTGGGCTGGCACGTCGTCCGCGACATCGACGGGCACGACAACGAGGCCGTGGCGCGAGCCATCGAGACCGCCAGAGGCACGCTGGACCGGCCGAGCCTGCTCCAGATCAAGACGACCATCGGCTTCGGCTCGCCCAACCTCGCGGGCAAAGCCGACATCCACTCGGACGCGCTGGGCGAGGCCGAGCTCAACGCCACGAAGGAGCACCTCGGCATCCCGTTGGAGCCGCTGTTCCACGTCGCGCCAGAGGCGACGACGCTGTTCCACGAGCAGGCCTTCCGCGGCAGCGAGGCGCACTGCGACTGGGTGGGCGCCATGGACGCCTTCCGCGAGGCCTCTGGCGACGAGGCCGCCGAACTGGAGCGCCGCCTCGCAGGCACGCTCCCCGAGGGCTGGGCCGACGCGCTGCCGACGTTCGAGGCCGACGCCAAGGGCATCGCGACGCGCGCCGCCAGCGGCAAGGTGCTGGACGCCATCGCGCCCGTTCTGCCCGAACTCGTGGGCGGCAGCGCGGACCTCACGCCGTCCAACAAGACGCAGGCGAAGGGGATGGAGGCCTTCCAGTTCGCGACGCCAGAGGGCCGCTACGTCCACTTCGGCATCCGTGAGCACGGCATGGGCGCGGCGCTCAACGGCATGGCGCTCCACGGCGGCATCCGCCCCTACGGAGGCACGTTCCTCATCTTCTCGGACTACATGAAGCCCGCGGTCCGCCTCGGCGCGCTCATGGAGACCAACCCCGTGTTCGTCTACACGCACGACTCGGTCGCGCTCGGCGAGGACGGCCCGACGCACCAGCCCATCGAGCAGCTCGCCGGCCTCCGCGCGATCCCCAACCTCCTCGTGATCCGCCCGGCCGACGCCAACGAGACCGCCGCGGCCTGGAAGGTGGCCCTCGAAGAGACCGACCGCCCGACCGCCCTCGCGCTGACCCGCCAGGCGCTCCCCACGATGGACCTCGACGCCGAGACCGTCCACGCCGGCGTCGCCAGAGGCGCGTACGTCGTGGCCGAGGCCTCTGGCGAGGCGCCCGACGTGATCCTCATCGCCAGCGGCTCTGAGGTGCCTCTGGCGCTGGCCGCGCGCGAGCAACTCGCGTCGGACGGGGTCCAGGCGCGCGTGATCTCCATGCCGTGCGACCGGCTTTTCCTGGAGCAGGACGAGGCCTACCGCGAGAGCATCCTGCCGCGCTCGGTCCGCGCCCGCGTGGCCGTCGAAGCCGCGAGCCCCACCGGGTGGGGCCGCTTTGTGGGCCTGGACGGCGCCGTTGTCGCCATTGACCGTTTCGGCGAGAGCGGCCCCGGGGCCGAGGCGTACGCCCACCTCGGCTTTACGCCAGAGGCCGTCGTCACCGCCGCCCGTTCCGTGATCGATTCCCTTTCCTGATGCTCCGCTCCTTCTCTCTTCTCGCCGCTCTCGTCCTTGTTGGTTGCGCCTCTGGCGAGACCGACGCTCCGCCGGCGCCCGAGGACGGCCCGAACTCTCCCGTCGCGCCCGCAGACACCCCGCCGCCAACGGCCGACCACGGCTCCTCGTTGGTGGCGGGGACCACGACCTACGCCTGCGCGGACGGCGGCACGTTCACCATCGCGCCGATCCCCGGTGGGGCGGTAGAGGTGACGGTAGACGGCAACACGCAAACGCTCCAGCCGACGGTGGGCAAGCAGGGCGTCTACGCGAGCGGCCCCCTCGAAGTCTGGATCGCCGCCGAGGGTGCGTTCGTGATGCAAGACAGCGAGATCCTGTTCACGGACTGCGCCGTTTCTGCGGAGGACGCTGCACCCTCGACGTCCTGAGCGCAGGGGCGTTCGGCAGCAGAGGGGACGTTCAGCGCTAGGGGCGGAAGCCTCTGGCGCCAGAGGCGCGTGGGCTGTCCTGAGTGCTCTCGCAGCGGGTGAAGGCTGCTCATGGCCCGCTGCAAGAGGCGTGCGTCCCCGAGCCCGAAACGCGGAAACGCTCCCGGGAGCGCTTTGTGATTAAGCGTTCGTGCAGGAAGCGCTTCGGCCGGCCGAGGACGACAACCGACGGGGCGGCAACACGTTTGGAGGGCAACACACCCCTTCAAACCATGAAGCTGTCCTTCCCAAACGTCTTCTCCGCGCTCGGCGCCGTTGCAGGTGTCTCGCGTGCCATTTACTGGGGCGACTGCCCCCACTGCGCGCGGCCGACGCCGTGGCGCACGAACCCTCTCCGTGGTGAGTACCACTGCACCGCCTGCGGGCGCGACGCGCTCACGTCAGAGGCCTCTGGCGGAACGCGCGGAGCAGAGTAGGGTACGCCCTCTCTCTTCTGCTGAC
This sequence comes from Rubricoccus marinus, assembly GCF_002257665.1. Taxonomy (NCBI): domain Bacteria; kingdom Pseudomonadati; phylum Rhodothermota; class Rhodothermia; order Rhodothermales; family Rubricoccaceae; genus Rubricoccus; species Rubricoccus marinus. The sequence goes on from NZ_MQWB01000001.1 coordinate 936,632, forward strand.
GGCGCCATGTCCATCCGAACCGTGCTCGCTCTCGCCGTCATGCTGGTTTGTGCCGCCGCGGCGGCAGCGCAGCCGGCGCCGTTCGCGTTTGGCGGCCCGCAGGCCGATGTCGGCGTTGCCGTAGATGCCCTCGCGGATGGGACGTTCGCCATCGGCGGGACCACGTTCGGGGGCTACGATCCAGACCCGAGCGGCGCGGACGCCACAGTCCCGGGGGGCGGCGCGCAAGATGGCTTCGCGGCGGTCTACGGGCCTGCCGGTGCTTTCCGGTTCGCCGTGCCCATCGGCCCCCTGGGTCCGAGCGCGGCCGACGCCGTGTTTGACGTGGCGCTCGGCTCGGACGGATCGCTGGTCGTCGTTGGGCAGGTCGGGGAGACCGTCGACCTGGACCCCGGTCCGGGCGTGGCAACCGTCGAGGCACCGGGGCTTGCGGTGCACGTCTTCCTCGCGGCCTACTCGGCCTCTGGCGAGTTCCGGTGGGGCTTCGCACTCCCGGGGCTCGACTTCAGCCTCGGCGCGTATGTCGACGTGGACGAGGACGGCACGGTGTACCTCGCGGCCTCCGCCAGTAGCCCCACCGATCTCGATCCCGGCCCGGGCGAGACCATCGTGGACGGCTTCCGCAGTGCGACGCTCGCCTCGTACGCCGCCTCTGGCGACTTCCGGTGGGGGTTTGCGTTGGAGGGCGCGCAGTACCGCGCCAGAGGCCTGAGCATGGCGGGCGAGCGCGTGGCGCTGACGGGCAACCTCATCTCTGGGGCTGTGGACGTGGACCCCGGTCCGGCAGAGCGACTCCTCGAAGACCCCGACAACCGCCCGAGTGCGTGGCTGACCGCGACGTACACGACGGACGGCGAACTCGCGAGCGCGTTCGTGGTGGGCGGCTCCAACTTCGGAGGCGTGCAGAGCGTGGCGCTGGGCGAGGCGGGCGGCGTCGCGCTCGTGGGTAGCATCGACCGCGCGGCGGACTTCGACCCCGGTCCGGGAACGCGGACCATCGAGGACACAGGTGGGACCAACGGGACGGGCGTCGTGGCGAGCTACGAGGCGGACGGCACGCTCCGGTTCGCGTACGGCCTGGGATCAGCCTTGCCGCGCGGCGTCTCGGTAGAGGGCGACCGCCTCTCGTGGACAGGCTTTTTCGGCGAGGCCTTTGATGCCGACCCCGGACCCGCAACGCGGATCGTCACGCCAGAGGCGGGCTTGGACATCGTGACCGTCGGGCTCACGCCTGCGGGCGGTTTCCGGTGGGCCTCGCCGATTACCGGCTCGGGAACGGGCGACAACGGCCTGGCCGTGGCACTCGCCAGCGGCCGCACGTACATCACCGGGCGCTTTTCCGACACCGTGGACGCCGATCCTGGGCCTGCAACGGTCGAACTCGCCTCTGGCGGCCGCTTCGATTACGACGTGCTCGCCGTGGCGTACGGCGACCGCGGTGACCTGGCGGCGTTGCCGACCGCGGCGGAGACGACACTCCGCGGCCTCACGCTGAGCGTCGCGCCCAACCCGTCGGCCTCTGGCGCGGCGGTGGTCCGGGTAGAACACGCCAGAGGCCCGGTTCGACTGAGCGTCTACGACGCGCTGGGCCGGCTCGTCGCGGCGCCCCAGGCGGGGCGCGCGCTTCCGCCTCTGGCGCCGGGCGTGTACGTGATTCGTGCCGAGACAGCCGCGGGCATGGCGTCGGCACGGTTTATCGTCGCGAGGTGAGGAGTCCTCTGGCGCCACGGTAGCTTTGGGCGTGCGCACCCCTGATCCCCTTCCGACCCGACTCGCAGCCCGCGCCGCGGGGGCGCTGATCGAGCGCGACCTCGCCTCGGCGTTTCGCCGTGTGGTGTGGGTGGGGGAGCGGCCCGCGCTCCCGCCGGGCAAGCCCGTCGTGCTCTACGCCAACCACCACGCGTACTTCGACAGCTTTCTCCTCTGGCGCCTGATCGCGCGCACGCTGGAGCGGCCGTTCATCGTCTGGATGGAGAAGTGGGACGCCGTCCCGCTCTTCGGCCCGCTCGGCGCGCTCCCGTTTCCTCCCGAGGACGCCACGCGCCGGATGCGAACCATCCGCGAGACCGCGCGGCGGATGGAGGCCGGCCCCGCCATCCTGCTGCTGTACCCGGAGGGCGAGATGCGCCCGCCGGATTCCGGCCTCGGCCCCTGGCGCGCAGACCTCGTGCGCCTCGCGCGGTTGCTCCCGGCCGACGCCCTCTGGTGGCCCCTGGCGGTGCGCGTGACCGACTGGGGGCAGGCGAGCCCGACGGCGCTGCTCGCCGCAGGCCAACCGCACGAGATCCCGGACGGGTCTGAGCGCCAGAGGCTACAGGCCGTGTTGGACCGTCTGCACGAGGCGCGCCCCAGCGACCTCGCCTCTGGCGCGGCATACGTCTTGCAAGAGGGCAAGCAAGGCCCCGACGAACGCTGGGACCTCTCCCGGCTCGGCCCCCTGTTCCGCAGGCTCACGCCCGGCGCCTGAGCCCCCTGCGTTGCATAAGGAAACCGGGAAGCGCTCCGTTGAGCGGGCGCTGTCTTCCCCGGCGCCTCTAGTTTTCCTCCGAACGCCCGTCGCCGTCCATGTTTGTGTTTCTCCTGCTCGCCCTCGCGTTCGCCACACCAGAGGCCACGCCTCCCGCCTCTGGCGCGTTCGCCGCCGAGACGAGCACGCCCGTGCGCGACTCGCTGACGCACTACTACGTGCAGCGCGACATCGCGAACGTCCGCCGCCTCAGCCGCTCTGCCCGCTCGCGCGAGGAGCGGTTGCTGGTCAACTACCGGCTGTTCCCCATGACGATGGATATGGGGGTGATCCAGACGATCCCCTCCGAAGAGGGCGTGCGCTCGGCGCGCGAGATGGCCCTGATCGCCGCGCTCTGGGCGTACAAGGCCGGCAACAGCTCCAAGATCCACCTGCCGACGTACGGACGCCGCTCGGAGCGCATCCTGAACCAGGCGCGAGACATCAACCCCAGCGAGCCGTACGTGCTGCTCGTCGAGGGCCAGTCCTACCTCTACAAGCCGGGCATCTTTGGGGGCGACGCCGGCAAGGCGAAGCAAAAATTCCAGGCGCTCAAGCGCGTTCTCGGCCGCTCCGGCGTGCCCGGCCTACACCCGTTCGAGGCCGACGTGTGGATCTGGATGGCCGAGCGCAAGCTCGACGAGCAGCGCGCGAGCGCCCTGCAGCGGCAGCTCCTGGCCCGCCGCCCGCCACCGATGTTCCGTCAGTTCCTGCTGGACCCTCCGTGACCGTCCGCCTCTGGCGCACCGTCCGTCCCGCCAGAGGCCTCGAATCCCCGCCCGCATCAGGCGAGTAGGCCGGGCCCCCACCACACGCCCGTGCTCGTCCAGATCGCCCTCGTCGTCCACGCCGCCGTGCTCGCGCTGGCGCTGACGAACATCGCGTGGCTCCGCTCCCGCCGCGACCGCCGACAGGCGGTGACTGACGGGCCGATGGCGGAGCCCGTGCGTGTAAGCGTGATGGTGCCGGCGCGGAACGAGGAGGCCAACCTCGCGCGGTTGCTCCCGAGCCTGCTAGAGCAGACGTACCCCGATCTCGAAATTATCGTCGTGGACGACGCGAGCGAGGACGGCACGTGGGACGTGATCCATGCCCACGCCGACCCCCGGCTCGTGCCGGTCCAGGGCAGTGGCCCGCCGCCGGGCTGGGTTGGCAAAGTCCACGCGCTCTACCAGGCCCAGAAGCACGCCTCTGGCGACGTCTTTCTGTTTTTGGACGCCGACGCGCGCCTGCGCTCGCCAGAGGCCGTCCAGCGTCTCGTCGAGCGCTTCGCCGCCAACGCCTCGGAATCCTCCGCCGACGCCAGTGGCCTGAGCGGCTCCGGCATCGGCATGACCGGCCTGCCGCATTACACCGATCGCTTTCCAGGCGCGCTGATGACGAGCCTCGTGCCGTTCGCCGTTCTCGCCGCGCTGCCGGTCCCGCTCGTCCCGCGCACGAAATCGCCGGGCTTGAGCGCGCTCAACGGGCAGTTCTGGATGATGGGCGCCGAGACCTACCGAGCACTCCGTCCGCACGAACGCCTGAAATCGGCTGTCCTGGAGGACGTGATGATCGGTCGCCTGACTAAACGCGAGGGGCTCCGGCTCCACTTCGAGGACGTTCAGCCGGAGATCGAAGTGCAGATGTACGGCTCGCTGAGCGAGGCGTGGCGGGGCTTCCGCAAGAACGCGTTCCTGCTCGCGGGCGGCGGCTCGTGGGTTGGGTTCATCGCCTTTTTCGTGCTCTACAGCCTCGTGTGGGTCGTCTCGCCTCTGGCGTCGCTGTCCCTGTTCGCCAGCACGTGGCTGATCAAGGCGGTCATCGACCGCGCGATGGGTATGCCTCTGGCGGTCTCCGCGCTGGGGCCGCTCCCGCTCTGGATGGGCGCCGCGCTCCAACTCGACTCCGCGCTCGCCCACGCCAGAGGCGTGGTGGACTGGAAGGGCCGGAACGTAGGGGGCTAGGCCGGGACAAACGGGGCAAGGGGCAATGCGCGGCGTACACGCGCTCACTAGCACCTGCCCTACAAAAAAGCCTCTGGCGGAGCCGCGGAGGATGTCGCGCCAGAGGCGTTGAGGTCGAAGCGGGAGGCGCTAGCCCTCCGGGTGCGCCTCGTCGTACGTGTCGCGCTCGATCGCGATGCCGGCGTTCTGGAGCTTCTTTTCGAGCTTCTCGTAGCCGCGGTCGAGGTGGTAGACGCGGAGAACGTTGGTCTCGCCAGAGGCCACCATGCCTGCGAGCACCAGCGAGACGCTGGCGCGGAGGTCGGTGCTCATCACGATCGCGCCGGAAAGCGGCGTCGCGTCTTTGCCCTCGATGGTGACCGTGTCGCCGTCGGCGCGGAGCTTGGCGCCCAGGCGACGGAGCTCGGGGACGTGCTTGAAGCGGTCGGTGTAGACCGTGTCGCGGACGGTGCTGGCGCCAGAGGCCTGGGTCATCATGACCGTCCACTGCGCCTGCAGGTCGGTCGGGAAGCCGGGGTACGGCGCCGTCTCGATGCTGACCGGCTGGATGGTCTCGACGCCTTCGACCTCGATCATGCCGTCGCCGTAGGTGACGGGCACGCCGGTCTCGGCGAAGCGCTCGCGGAAGTCGGCGCCGAGGTGGTCGGCGTTGGTGCCGTTGATCACGAACGTCTCGCCGGGAGGCGTCGCGATGGCCGCGGCGATCATGTACGTCCCGAGCTCGATGCGGTCGGGGCAGTTGGAGAACTCGACGGGGTTCAGCTTGTCGACGCCCTGAACGGTGATCGTCTTCGTGCCGAGGCCGTCGATCTTGGCGCCCATCGCCTGGAGCATCTGGCCGAACACGACCACGTCGGGCTCAGCCGCGGCGTTCTCGAAGCGGCTCTCGCCAGAGGCCGTGACCGCGGCGAGGAGCACGTTGATCGTCGCGCCCACGCTGGAGGGCTCGAAGGCGAACGTGCCGCCCTTGAGGCGGCCGCCCGGCGCCTCGGCGATCACGTAGCCGCCTTCCTCGCGGATCTCGGCGCCCAGCGCTTCGATGCCCTTGATGTGGAGGTCGACCGGGCGCGGGCCCCATGCGCAACCGCCGGGGAGGGAGACCTTGGCCTTGCCGCAGCGTCCGAGCAGCGCGCCGAGCATGTAGAACGACGCCCGCATCTTCTTGACGAGCTCGTACGGCGCCTCCGGGTGGTGGATGTTCGACGCGTCGATCCGCATCGAGTCCGGCGTGTTCGGGTCATCGTCCGGGGTGAACGCGACCGTCGCTCCCGTCACGCGCAGCACGTTGGAGAACGTGTACACGTCCTGCAAAACGGGCATGTTGTGGATCTTCGACTCGCCATCGGCGAGCAGCGCCGCGGCCATGAGCGGGAGGGCGGTGTTTTTCGAGCCGCCGACCGTGATCTGGCCGGTGAGGGGGCGTCCGCCCTGGATGACGAGCTTGTCCATGTGGTGTGGGTTGGGCCGCTGGCGTCGCGCCAGAGGCGGGCTAGGAGAAAGAGGGGCCGAAAGTACGCGGGGCCCCCGCCGATGGTCCATCGGGAGGGATGAAGAGGGATCGGGAACGCGCGGCCCTGGTCGCCAGAGGCCTCTGGCGCTACCGCGCGGCGTCGTACGGGCTGGACACGCGCCAGATGATGTTGCCCACGTCGTCGGCCACGAGCAGCGCGCCGTCCTTGGCGATCTCCACGCCGACGGGCCGGCCTCTGGCGTCGTCGCCGACGCGGAAGCCGGTCAGCACGTCGGTGGGCTGGCCCGAGGGCATCCCATTGGCAAAGGGCACGAAGATGACCTTGTAGCCGCTGGCGGGCTTCCGATTCCACGAGCCGTGCTGGCCGACGAACATACCCTCGCCGAGCCCGAGCGCGTCCGCACCCCATGCGAGGCCGAGCGACGCCGTGTGCGGGCCGAGCGCGTAGTCGGGCTTGAGCGCCGTCGGCTGCGGCGGCGCGCCGGGAGCGCGCGTGTCCACCACGTCGCCATAGTAGAGCCACGGCCAGCCGTAGAAGTCGCCGTCGCGGACGCGCGTCATGTAGTCCGGCGGCACGTCGCTGCCCAACTCGTCGCGCTCGTTGACGGCCGTCCAGAGGGCGCCGGTCGTCGGCTCCCACGCGAGGCCGACGGGGTTGCGGAGGCCGCTGGCGTACACGCGGCCCTCGCCAGAGGCCACGTCGTACTCCCAAACGGCCGCGCGGCCGTTTTCCGCTGCCAAGCCCATCTCGCCGACGTTGCTCGCGGAGCCGACGCCGATGTACAGCTTGCTCCCGTCGGGGGAGGCGAGCAGGCTTTTGGTCCAGTGCCGCGCGCCGAGCATGTTGGGAAGCTCCAAGACCGTCTCGCCGGGCGTGCCGACAAGCGTGGTCGCGCCCGGCGTGTACGGGAAGCGCACGAGTGCGTTGTAAAACGCGACGTAGAGGTCCTCGCCGACGAGTTGCATCCCGAAGGGCGACGAAAGGCCGGTCAGGAACGGCGTCCGAACGTCGGCCACGCCGTCGCCGTCCGTATCGCGCAAGAGGGTGATGCGGTTGGCGCTGGGCGCGAGGGCGCCCGCGTTCTCCATCAGGCTTTTCTGGACGATCGCCTTGATGCCGCCCGGCGGGTCGGGGTTGGGCGGCTTGTTGGTCTCGGCCACGAGCACGTCGCCGTTGGGCAGCACGTGCATCCACCGGGGGTGGTCCAAGCCGCTCGCGAACGCCTGCACCTCGGCGCCGGCGATGGCCTCTGGCGTTTTGCCGCCGGGCCAGCCCACGGCGGTGGCGAAGTTGATGGTCGGGATGAGGCCGCCGCTGGGCTCTGGGATCGTCGGGGTGGGGCCGGTGCCCTCCGCCACGGTGAGGTCGGCGGAGCCGCCGCACGCCGCGAGGGCGAGCAGGGCGGAAAACAGGAGGAGTCGCTTCATCGAGATGGGAGCCTCTGGCGCCAGAGGCGAGATGGGAGGCTGTGAACCCTAGGGTGGTGCGTGGGTTCACCGGGCGCGTGTGAGGAATGAACAGGGCGCTCTCGGATGGAAGCCTGTGCCTTCAATGTCAGAGGCGAGCCCTCAACCCCTCCCCTCGGGGAGGTGCCCGAAGGGCGGAGGGGGTCGCGCCACGTTGTGCCACTGATCTTCCAGAGCGGCCTCTGGCGTTTCACCCCTGACGCCCTATCCTTTTGTGACGACCGACATCATCCCCGATGCCTCGCCCCCGGTACGACCCCAGCGCCACACCCTTCGCGCGCCGGTTGCGACGCGATGCCACGTTCCCTGAGCGGCTGCTGTGGTCTCGGCTGCGACGGCGTCAGCTTGGCGTCCGCGTTCTTCGCCAGAGGCCTGTCGGCCGTTACGTCGTGGACTTCCTCGCGCCTGACGTCGGACTGGTGGTGGAAGTCGACGGACGCAGTCACGACCGGCGGATGGCGCACGATGCTGCCAGAGAGCGGTACCTGGTAGGGCAGGGTCTTCGCGTCATACGGGTGACGAACGACGAGGTCGTCGCCGAACTCGACGCAGTCATCGAGCGAATCTGCTCGGCTCTTGGGGATGCGCCGGAAGACTCTGGCAAAGGGGAGACTTTTGGCGGGTCGGAGGAGAGCTGAGAGGGAACCCCCTCCGCCCTTCGGGCACCTCCCCGAGGGGAGGAGGGAAGCCTCGCCTCTGGCGCCAGAGGCGAGCGGCTAGCGGCGGCGCTTCGAGCTCGACTTCTTGCGGCTGCTCTTCTTGCGCGACTTGGAGAGCTGCGAGGCCCGCGAGCGCGTCTTCTTCCCCTTGTCGCCAGAGGCCTCTGGCGAGGCGCCGGGAGCCGCGCCGGGCTCCTCCACGAAGGCGAGGTCGATCTGTCGCGTCTGCGTGTCGGCGCCGGTGATCTCGACCTTGACGGGGCTGCCGGTGCGGATGCGGCGGCCGGAGTAGCGGCCGACGAGCTCGTAGCGGCTCGGGTCGTACTCCCAGTAGTCGTCGTTCATGTCGCGCACGTGGACGAGCCCCTGCACGAGCAACTCCTTGAGCTCCACGAAGACGCCGAACTTGGTCACGCTGACCACGACGCCCTCAAACGAGTCGCCGACGTGCTGCTCGGCGTACTCCACCTGCTTGAGCTTGATGGACTCCCGCTCGGCCTCGGTCGCCTCGCGCTCACGCTCGGAGCAATGCTTGGCCTGCGCCTCCAGCTTGTCCATCTCCGGGACCGGCACCTTGCCGTCGCCAGAGGCGAGGTAGTCCTTGAGCAGGCGGTGGACGATGAGGTCCGGGTAGCGGCGGATGGGGCTCGTGAAGTGCGCGTAGTGCGAGAAGCCCAGCCCGTAGTGGCCGATGTTGTGCGGGCTGTAGACCGCTTTGCTCATCGCGCGGATGGCGGCCTGCTCAATGACCGGGGCCTCTGGCGAGCCCTTGACCTTTTTGAGCAGGTTGTTGAGGTCGGCGCGGACCACCTTGCCGCTCTCGTGCGGGAGCGTGTAGCCGAAGGGGCGCACGTAGTCCGCGAGGGCGGCGATGCGTTCGGCGTCGGGGTTGTCGTGAATGCGGTAGACGAGCGGGCGCTGGAGCTTTTCCGCCTCCTTGGCGACGGCCTGGTTGGCGAGCAGCATGAACTCCTCGATGAGCCGGTTGGCCGGCTTCCGCTCCTTGGTGATGATGTCGATCGGACGGCCCTTGTCGTCCAACACGACGCGGATCTCGGGCACGTCGAAGTCGATGGCGCCCTCGGCCATGCGCTTGGCCGTGAGCGTTTTGGCGATCTCGCCGGCGCGGAGCACCTCTGGCGCCAGAGGATGATCCTGGTTCTTGCCGTCGAGGATCTCCTGGGCGTCCTCGTAGGCGAACCGCTCTTTGGAGTGGATCACGGTCTCGCGGATGTCCCAGCTGTGCACGTTGCCGCCGCCGTCGACGGTGAGGAGCACGGAGTAGGTCAGCTTGTCCTCGCGAGGGCGGAGGGAGCAGACGCCGTTGGAGAGCTCCTCGGGGAGCATCGGGATCACACGGTCCACCAAGTAGGTGCTCGTCGCGCGGTCGTACGCTTCCTGGTCGATGATGCCGCCCTTGGGGACGTAGTGGCTCACGTCGGCGATGTGGATGCCGAGCTCGGTCATGCCGTCGCCCAGGTCGCGCGTGTGGATCGCGTCGTCGAAGTCCTTGGCGTCGACGGGGTCGATGGTGAAGATGGGGTAGTCGCGGAGGTCCAACCGGCGGGCGACTTCCTTTTTGGTGATCCCCGCTTTGACGTCGCTAGCGGCCTTCTCGACTTCTGGCGGGAACTCCGCCTTGGCGCCGTGCGCCATCGCGAGGGCGAGAACCGCCACGCCCGGGGCGTCGGCGCGGCCGAGGACGCTCAGCACGCGGCCTTCCGGCGAGGCCTTCGGGTCGTCGAACGAGTCGATGCTCACCACGACCTTATCGCCGGGCGTGGCGCCGTTCCACTCCTCGCGCGGCACGTACACGTCGTGGCTGATGCGCGGGTCGTCGGGCTTGACCCAGCCGGCCTTTTTAACGGTCTGGAAGGTGCCGACGGTCTGGTTCGTCTTGCGCTCCAACACCTCTAGGATCTCCGCCTCGCGCAAGTCTCCGGGGTCGCGCTTTTTCTTTTCCGCCGCGAGGCCGATGCGGACGCGGTCGCCGTTGAGCGCCGTGCCCATGCGGTTCTTGCGCACGAACACGTCGTCGCCGCCCTTGTCCAGCGAGACGAAGCCGTGGCCGCTGGCGATCACCTGGAGCGAGCCCTCGGCGGTGTGCTGCGCGCCGCGGTCGCGGTACTGGATCCGCCCCTTGCCGACGTGCTCGGCCATGCCAGCGTCCTGCATCTCGCGGAGCACGTCCTTAAAGGCCTCGAAGCGGCCTTGATTCTTGATGCCCAGCGTTTTGGCGATCTCCTTGGGGCGGTACGCCTGATCCTTGTGGGACTTGAGAAATGAGAGGGCTTGCTTGCGGAGCGCGGTGCGCTGGCGGGAGTCGGACACGGGCGGGTCAGAGAGGGGAGACGCGGGGAGGGCGCGGCGTTGTGCCGGCTTGCCTCTGGCGTCGGAAGTCAAGAAGAGAGAGGGGCCTACGCGCCAGAGGCGCAATAGATCGCCTCTGGCGCCAGAGGCCGCCGCGGGCCGGGGCGGAGTTGCGTCATCCAACGCATCCCCGCTCCTCCGGCTCCGATTCCCGAGCGCTACCCGCCGACGAGGCCGTAGACGACGACATCGACGAACGTCCCGTCTTTGTGGATCTCGTCGCGGAGCACGCCTTCCTTCGCCAGCCCAGCCTTCTCCAAGACCCGGCCCGATGCTGGGTTGGTCGCAAAGTGGCGCGACGTGATCTTGTGGAGCCCGAGGCCGCCCAGCCCGTAGCGGACCGTGGCGCGGGCGGCTTCGGAGGCGTAGCCCTGGCCCCAGAACGGCACGCCGATCCAGTAACCCAACTCGCCGCGCCGGTGCTGCGGCGTCACGCCGAGGCTGACCGAGCCGATCAGCGCTCCGTCCGACTTCAGCGTGATGGCGAAGAAGACGCCGGCTCCGTCGTAGAAGGCCACGGCGCGAGAGGCGATCCACCGCTCGGCCATGCCGTCCTCGTAGGGGTGCGGGACGTTCTGCGTCATCGCGGCCACCTCGGCCGCTCCGGCCAGTTCCTGGACCCGGCTTGCGTCCGCGAGGCAGAACGGGCGGAGCACGAGCCGGTCGGTCTCGATGGTCGGGTGAGGCGTCATCGCGGGATCGGCGCAGGTCGCAAGAGGCCCTGCTACACGGACGGGGGCATCTGCAGTTGCGAGGCCATGTCCTGAGCCGTCTGGTCCGGTGTGCCCAGAGGAGGCCAGCCCTCAAGGCCGTCGCCGTCAAACCGGGGGATCAGGTGGACGTGGAGGTGCGGGACCGATTGCTGGGCGGCGCGACCGCTCGCGTGGAGCAGGTTGAAGCCGTCCATGCCGATTGTCTCGCGGTAGTGCTGGGCGAGACTCTGGACTGCGTGCGTGAGATCGCAGGCGACCTCAACGGGCGCATCGAAGAGGTCCGCGCAGTGAACCGTGGGTGCGAGAACGGTGTGCCCGAACGCGTCCGGCTCGCGCGCGACGAAGCCCACAACGCGCTCTGTCCGGTACACGACGAGATCGGCCGAGATGCGGCCGGCCGCGATGTCACAGAAGGCGCAGGGCGTGTCCAAGGAGGGTGTGGTTCGGTGGCAGCGGGCACCGCGAGAGCGCACCGCCCGAGGCCCGACGATACGCGACCGCCCGCCTCTGGCGCCAGAGGCGGGGACGCACAACACGGTGCGGGGCAGGCGAATGAGCCCGCGTCCGATGCGAGGTGGGTGCCTAGATTCTGCGCATCCTCTCTGGTTCTGTATGCCTCGGTTCTTGACCCTCGGTCTCGCTTTCACGGTTCTGCTATCCGTCGCCGGGTGCAGCATCACGCGCATGGAGCGCGAGGTCATCCCTGCAGAAAAACTCCAGAGCTCTGAGCGCGAGGCGAAGGTGATCCAGGCGCACCTGCTGGGCGGGGACCTCATCGTGTTCGAGACGTGGGAGACGAGCGACACGGTTATCCGCGGCGAGGGCGTGCGCTACGACCCGCTCCGGACTGAGTTCGCCAGAGGCCCGCAGGCGATCGCGCTGGACTCCGTCGGCGTCTTCGTCGCCGACCGCGAGGTGGCGGTCCCGAGGACCATCATCGGAATGACCATTTTGACTGGAGTCTCGGCGGCGCTTACGGCGGCGTGCCTGAGCAACCCGAAGTCCTGCTTCGGCTCCTGCCCCACGTTTTACCAGACCACCGGGGAGCGCGCGCTTCTGGCGGAGGGCTACTCGGCCAGCATCGCGCCGTCGCTGGAGGACCGCGACGTGGACCGGCTCGCAACGCTCCACCAGGGCGGCGCCTACGAACTGCGCATGACCAACGAGGCGCTCGAAACGCACGTCACGCGCCGCGCCGACCTTCTCGCCGTGCCCGTAGCCTCTGGCGGTCGGGCGTACTTCGCCGGACACGGGACCAACGACGGCGCGTTCTGGGCAACCTCAGCACCCGCCTCGCCGTCGTCCTGCGCCGCGCCCGAAGGCGATTGCACCGCGCCTCTGGCGTCGGCGGACGGCATAGAGCGCTTCAGCACCTCGGACTCCACGGACCTCGCGGCCAAGGAATCCCTCGCGCTGACGTTTAGGGACGTGGCGCCAGAGGCCCGCTACGGGCTCGCGATCACGGGGCGGCAGACTTTGCTCACCACGTTCCTCGTGTACCAAGGCCTCGCGTATGCCGGGCCGGACGTGGGCGCGTGGGTGGCGCAGGCCGAGACGCGCAACCGCTCCGGCACCCCGACCACTTCGCCCGCGCTGGACATGGTGACGCGGATGCCTGTAGAGGTCAAAACCGCCGACGGCACGTGGCAGGAGGTGGGCGTCGTCAGCGAGACGGGGCCTCTGGCGCGCGATGCTTACCTCGTCGTGCTTCCCGCCGGCGTCTCCGGTGACGTGGAGGTCCGACTGCGGCCCACGATGGGCGCGTGGCGGATCGACGCGGTGAGCCTGGTGCGGTTGGACGCGCAGGTGGCGCCCGTTCGCGTCTCGCCGTCCGTAGTCGTGCGCGAGGGGGAGGGCGGCGCGCCCGCCGCAGACGCCGATGCGCTGGCGGACCTGACCGAGGACGCTCGCCAGCTCGTGAACCTCCCGGGCGTGGCGCTTCGCTTGGGTTACGAGGTGCCTCTGGCGCCAGAGGGCTCCTCGTGGGATCTCTTCCTCGAATCGGAGGGCTACTACCTGGAGTGGATGCGCGATGAGTGGATGGTGGACCACGACCCCGACGCGCTGGCGCACCTGCTTTTCTCGCCAGAGGCCGCCCTCCGCGACCTCGCGCCGATGTTCAAGGCCATGGAGGCCGAGATGGACGCGGCGTTCTGGGCCTCTCGTTTTGCCGCGCCGTCGGCGGCTCCGCTCCCCGACTTCTAGACCGATGCGCGTTTCTCTCTCGCCTCTGGCGCTACTCCTGACGGCCGTTCTCGCCAGCGGCTGCGTGTCCTCGCGGAGCTCGCCGCGCGGCGTGATCCCCCAGTCTAGCGAACTCGCGGCGTACCCCATGGGGGCGTGGATCGGCTTGGAAACGCGAGACCGGGTCGCAATACAGGGAGAGCTCCTGGCCGTCGATGAGGAGTCGGTGCACGTGCTCACAACCGAGAACGAGTACCTCGTGCTCGCCAAACCGTTTGTGTACAAGGCCCGAGTGGAGGCGTACCGCAACGAGGGATGGAAAGGGACGTCCGCGTGGGCCGGTGTGGGGGCCGCGTCCACACTCACGCATGGCTTTTTCCTGGTGTTCACGGCCCCGGCGTGGGCGTTGGGAGGGATGCTCACGTCCATCGCCGAATCCAATCGCGGCTTCTACGATCTGCGAGATGCCGAGGTGGGCTGGCGCGATGTGGCGCCCTACGCCCGGTTCCCGGCTGGTATGCCCGAAGGTCTGGACACCTCCCGTCTCCGGTACGTCCTCGGCCCCGGCGTGGGAACGTGAGGAGCGGGAGGATCCGTAGCACGTCGGCATGCAGAACCCGCTCTTCGGCGTCCTACGCGTGACGCCCCCGACGCTATGCGACTGCCTTTCCTCTTCTTCGCGCTCCTCGCCCTCGCCAGCGGCCCGCCCCTGGCAGCGCAGAGCGCGTTCGACGCGATCGACCCCGATGATCCCAGTCCGTTCTCGGACGCGGAGGTCGTCGCCGAGGCCTCTGGCGTCGCACCCGGCGAGAGCGTGGACGTGGCGCTCATGCTCACGCAGGACCCCACGTGGCATTCGTACTGGCTCAACGGCGGCGACGCCGGACAGGCGACGAGCATCGACTGGCGGCTTCCCGAGGGGATCACGGCCGGGCCGTTGCGCTTCCCGTACCCCGAGGCCATCGAGCAGGCCGGGCTCGTCTCGTACGGCTACAGCGACGAAGTGGCGCTGCTGACTACGTTTACCGTCGCGGACGGTGCCGCCAGAGGCCCCACGCGTATCGAGGGCACGGCCAACTGGCTCATCTGCGCAGACATTTGCCTGCCGGCTAGCGCTGAGATCGCGTTCACGCTCGACATCGGCACGCGCACGCCCGACGCCTCTGGCGCCGCGCGGATCGCTCGCGCGCGGTCCCTTCTGCCGGTCGACGCCAGAGGCTGGACCGTGGAGGCGATCCCGACCGCCGCGGGCGGCTTCGACCTCCGCGTGATCCCCGCGCCCGGCTGGAGCGGCTCGCTGGAGGGCGCGTACTTCTTCCCCGAGACCTCTGGCGTGATCGACTACGCCGCGCCACAGCCGGTCCGCCGTGAGGGCGAGGTGTGGGTACTGGAACTCGAGGGCTCACAGATTGAGGCCACGCCGGACGCGCTGGAGGGCGTGCTCGTCGCTGCCTCTGGCGAGACGTTCAACGAGGGGAGCCGCGCGCTGGCGGTCCGCGCCCCGGTCCCGCAACTGGTGGCCGCCAGCGAGTCAGAGCCCGAGGTATCGTCGCTCTGGATCGCGTTGCTGCTCGCCTTTGGCGGCGGCATGCTGCTCAACCTCATGCCGTGCGTCTTCCCGATCCTGAGCATCAAGATCCTCGGCTTCGCCGAAGGGCGCGGCACGCCAGAGGCGACGATGCGTCGCCACGGACTCTTGTTCGGCGCTGGTGTGCTCGTCTCGTTCCTGGCGCTCGCGGGCTTGCTTCTGGCGCTTCGTGCCTCGGGCGAGGCCATCGGGTGGGGCTTCCAACTGCAGGCGCCGGGCGTGATCGCCGCGCTCGCGGTCCTCATGACCGGCATGGGCCTGTGGCTTCTCGGCGCCGTTGAGTTCGGCGGGCGCGTGATGGGCGTCGCCGCCAAGGCCGACACCGCCTCTGGCGCCAGAGGCGCATTCCTCTCGGGCGTGCTCGCGACCGTTGTGGCCACGCCGTGCACGGCGCCGTTTATGGGCGCGGCGCTGGGCTGGGCGCTCGTGCAGCCGCCTCTGGCGGCGCTCGTGGTTTTCGCGGCGCTCGGGCTGGGCATGGCGCTACCGTACGTGCTGCTCTCCTTTTTCCCGGCGTGGCTCCAACGCCTCCCGCGTCCGGGCGCGTGGATGGAGACACTCAAGCAGGCGCTCGCTTTCCCGCTGTTCCTGACCGCCGCGTGGCTCGTGTGGACGTTTGGCACCCAGACCGGCATCAACGGCGCAGCATTGCTTCTCGCGGCGCTCGTGCTCGTCGGTTTCGCCGCGTGGGTGTGGGGGCGGTGGGCACCCGCCAGCGGCTCGGTGCGCCTCACGTCGCGCGCCCTCGTTGCGCTCTCGCTCGCGGGCGCGCTCGCGCTGACCGTTTTCGGAGCGAGGCAGGAGGCCCAGGCCTCTGGCGCCAGAGGCGCGTGGGAGCGCTACGACACGGCCGAGGTCGCCGCGCTTGTCGCCGCGGGCGAGCCCGTCTTCGTGGACTACACCGCCACGTGGTGCCTCTCGTGCCAGGCCAACAAAGCCAGCACGCTACACACCGAGCGCGTCCAAGAGGCCTTCCGCGCCAGAGGCGTCCACCTGTTCGTCGCCGACTGGACGCGTCGCGATGACGCCATCACGGCCTCGCTCGACGCCCTCGGCCGCAGCGGCGTGCCGGTCTACGCACTCTACCCGGGCGGCGGCGCGGAGCCTGTCCTGCTGCCCGAGATTCTGACGCCCGGCATCGTCTTAGACGCCCTTGATGGCGTTTCTTCCTCCGTCGCCTCCCGCTGACCCCTCGACCCATGCGCGCTTCCTTCCTCGCCCTCGCACTGCTCCTCGCCACCGGCTGCGCGTCCGACCCGGACCCCGCGGCAGAGGCCGAACCCGCCACATCAGAGACCGCCGCGGTGGCCTCTGGCGAGGCCGAGCCCGGCAACATCCAGCCCGGCGTAATGGCGCCGGACTTTACGCTCACCTCCACTTCTGGTGAGGAGATCAACCTCGCGAGCCTGCAGGGGCAGACCGTTGTGCTGGAGTGGCTGAACTACGACTGCCCGTATGTGCAGAAGCACTACGGCTCGGGCAACATGCAGGCGCTGCAAGAGAGCTATACGCAGGCCGGCGATGTGGTCTGGCTCTCGGTCGTCTCCTCTGCTCCCGGCGAGCAGGGCAACTTCTCCGACGCCGACATGGACGCGCGGACCGCGAAGGAGCAGGGCAAGCAAACGCACGTGCTGCAGGACGCCTCTGGCGACGTGGGCCGCCTCTACGGCGCGAAGACGACGCCGCACATGTTCGTGATCTCGCCCGAGGGTCGCGTGGTCTACAACGGCGCGATTGACGACAAGCCGGTCACGAACGTCGCGTCGCTGGACGACGCCACGAACTACCTCGTGAGCGCGATGGAAGCTCTCGCCGACGGCCGCGACGCGGACCCTGCCCGGACCGAGCCGTACGGCTGCTCCGTCAAGTACGCCGACGCCTAAAACGCCCTAACAGAACCGGGTGTCATTGTGAGCGCTCGCGACGCACTCTCGTCCAGATGATCGCAGAGCGACGGGATCGCCGCGTCGCGGAGCCTGCCCTGAGCGCAGCCGAATGGGCTTCTCGCGATGACACCCACAGGGTTTTATCAGGCGGCCTAAGGCGACTGCCAGAGGTCGCGCCCTTACGCAACCGGGGTGCGCCTCTGGCGTCCGGAGCGCGTGCGGCTCGCGCTGCGGCTTCACGGGGGAGCCGAATCTGCGCGCTGCGCGCGGCGTTGGCGCTTCATGCTGAACCCGTTCTCCCGTCGCCCCGCGCCGCCAGAGGCCGCGCGCCCCACGGCGCCCGCCCCTGAGCCGTTTGACCGCGCCATGCTGGACCGCTCCGAGAGCGGAGCGCCCGCAGCCGGCCACGCTGTCCGCGATCTCTTCTCGACCGATGAGATCTTCCAGCGCATCGTCGCGACGGCGGACGAGGAGTTCGTGCGCAGCACGCGACTGCTGTTCTTCTCCGGTCTCGCGGCGGGTTTGAGCATCGGGCTCTCCTTCGTCGCGCGTGCTGCGCTAACGGGCGCGGTCCCGGGCGACGCCAGCGGCCTAATCGGCGGGATTCTCTACCCGGTAGGCTTCGTGCTCATCGTGCTCGGACGGTACCAGCTCTTTACCGAGAACACCCTCACGCCGGTCACGCTCGTGCTGACCAAGATCGCGGCGGTCCCGCAACTGCTCCGCGTGTGGGGCATCGTACTGCTCGCGAACGTGGCGGGCGCCGCCTTGGTCGCGCTGCTCCTCGCCAAGACAGGCGTGTTGGACCCGGACTCCTTCGAGGCAGCGCGCGAAATCGCGATGCACGGCCTGGAGGTGCCCACGACCGACCTGTTCTGGAAAGGCGTGATCGCCGGCTGGCTTGTGGCCAGCATGGTGTGGCTTAACCACGCCGCGCGGGACACGACCTCACGTCTGTTGATTGTCTTCGCGATCATGTACCTGGTGCCGGCGGCAGACCTGTTCCACTGCATCATCGGCGCGTGCGAGGCACTGTTCCTCGTCTTTCAGGGCGACGCCAGCTTGCTCGAAGCCGGGCGCTTTTTCGGAGCCGTCGTGACGGGCAACACGGTTGGCGGTGTGCTCCTTGTCGCGATCCTGAACTACTCGCAAACCAAGCGTCAGCGCTTCCCGGACCGCGACTGCGAGGCGATGGAACTGACGTGGCGCGAGTGGTTCTTCGGCGTCGGCCGGATGGCGCCTACGCACGGCGCCTCGGCGAACAACCCGCTCAGCGGGACTGAGGACATGGAAGGCGCCGAGACCGGCAGCCTACTCGATCAGCCCGTACCCACCCAGGAGCCTCTGGCGCCAGAGGTGCCGTGACAGCCGTCGCCGGAGGTGCCGCCGCCAGAGGCCTCTGGCGCTAGGTTCGGCCATGCCCGATACGACCGTTCTCGCGCGTCCGCGC
This sequence comes from Rubricoccus marinus, assembly GCF_002257665.1. Classification (NCBI taxonomy): domain Bacteria; kingdom Pseudomonadati; phylum Rhodothermota; class Rhodothermia; order Rhodothermales; family Rubricoccaceae; genus Rubricoccus; species Rubricoccus marinus. The sequence goes on from NZ_MQWB01000001.1 coordinate 954,872, forward strand.
TTCGCGCTGTTCACGCTCTGGCTTCTGGTGTTCGCCGCCGCGGGCCAGATCATCATCGTCGCGCCGATCCTGCCGCGAATCGGCGCCGAGTTGGGGGTGGAGGAGGGGACGCTCGGGCTGCTCGTGACCGTCTACGCCGTCGCGCTCGGCCTCTGCGGACTCGTCGCGGGTCCGGTCTCCGACCGGTTCGGGCGCCGCGCGATCATCCTGTGGGGCTCCGCGTCCATGACCGTCGCCCTCGCGCTGCACGGGCTGGCCAATTCCTATGAAGCGCTGCTGTTGGCGCGCGCGGCCTCTGGCGCAGCGGGCGGGATGCTCTCGGGGGCCGCCGTGGCCTACATCGGCGACGGCTTTCGGGCCGACCGGCGTGGCTGGGCGAGCGGGTGGGTGATGAGCGGCTTTTCGGTCGGGCAGATTATCGGCATCCCGGCGGGAATCGCGCTGGCGGAGGCCGGAGGATTCCGGATGCCGTTTCTGGGGTTCGCCGCGGTCATGGGCATCACGTTCGTGCTCGCCTTCTGGGCGTTGCCGCAGGTGGCGGGCACGCGCTCGCGCCAGAGGCTGACTGTTGGCTCGGCGCTGGCGTCGTACTCCGACCTGCTGCGGTGGTCGGACACGCGAGCCGCTTCGCTCGTCTACCTCGTGCTGTTCGCGGGCGTTGGGCTGTTCGTGATCTACTTCCCCTCGTGGCTGGAATCCGAGCTGGGCTTTACCAGCGCGATGGTCGCGGGACTCTACGCGCTCGGCGGGACCGCCAACGTGCTCACGGGGCCACAGGCCGGCCGTCTCTCCGACCGCATCGGTCGCAAGCCCGTCATCGTCATCGCGACCGTTGGCGTGGGCGCGTGTATGGCGCTTACGCCTCTGGCGCGGCTCTGGCCGCCGCTGGCGTTCGTGTTCTTCTTCAGCGTGATGGCGCTCACGGCGGGCCGGATCAGCCCGCTTCAGGCGCTGCTCACCGAACTCGTCCCGGCGCAGCGCCGGGGCGTGCTGATGAGCCTGTCGGCCGCGGTCGGCAACGTCGGCTTCGCGGGAGGCAGCGCCATCGCGGGCGTCATCTACGCCGCCAGCGGCTTTGGAATCAACGCGCTCCTCGCCGGCGCGATGTCGGCGCTGGTCGCTGTTGTCGTGTGGTGGGGCTTGCCCGAGCCCCGCCGCGATGGTGAGCCGTGTCCACCCGGCCTGGAAGACTGCGCCGACCGGCCCGTTACGACGACGCTATCGGGACCCTCGCCGGAGGCCGGCCACATGGTCGAGAGCGCCCTGGAGGAAACCGCGGCCTGACGCCAGAGCCTCTGGCGTCAGGCGCGGCTCGCCGCTACCGGATGACAGTAAAGCGGCGCGTGAGAACCGTGTCCGTCGCGCTCAGGCGCACGATGTAGAGGCCGGGCGCGAGGCTGGACGTCTCCAGCGTGAGGTCGTGCGCACCTGCCGCCAGAGGCCCGTCGGCGAGGACGGCGACGCGACGGCCGAGCGCGTCGTACACGGCGACCGTCGCCTCTTGCGCGGCGTCGAGCGAGAACGGCACCCGCAGCGCACCACGCGTCGGGTTGGGCATGGGGGCGCCAAGCGTGAGGACGCGTTCGCCAGAGGCCTCGCCCGCGGTGTTGACGCGCGAGAGCGAGACCACGAAACGTTCGCCGCCGGGCGTCGCGAGGCGCAGGAACTGCGCGGCCGGGAGCCCGCCGCTGTTGGCGCTTTTCGACGCAGCCTCGGCACCCGCCGCGATCGGCATGAGCGAGGAACTCCCGTCCAGCACGAGCGCGATCTCGCCCGATTCGGAGAGCGAGTAGCTCTCGCCCGTCACGCGGTCCCGCAACGTCGCGATCCAGCCGTCGAGGCCTGTTGGCTCCCATGCGAGCCGCGTCGTCGCGCCCGTGGGGGCGCCAGAGGCGAAGGCTTCGGCGAGGAGCGCGACCTCCGCCGCGCCGGGGACGGTGGAGACGGAGAGCCCCGGCGATCCCGCCTCGGCTCCGGGGAGCGCCGCCGCGAGGCGGAGCGCGTTCCCGCCAGAGGCAGGCTCCAGGGCGTAGGCGTCGCGGATATCGAAGCCCAACTCGGCGTCCTCCGCGATGGCGATAGCCGCGAACGCGGTGTGCTCACGCCCTGCGATCTGGCCCGTCATGTTGAACCGAACGTGCGGCAGGGCCTCTGGCGCGACGCCGTTCTTGGAAGCCGATTCCGCGCCAGAGGGGCGAGGGGCGTCGAGAACATAGGCGGGATTCCAGAACCCGGTGCGAGCGCTCGCCGGGGCCGTGAGCTGCGCCGGGTTGCCCGTCGAGTAGGTGAAGAAGCCCTGTCCCACTGGGATCACACCGTCCTTCATCGTGCCTCCCACGCCGACCGTCCACTGCCGGTAGTCGCCGAATTCCCCGAGGTACGGGTCGTAGACGTAAGCCGTCGTGATCACACGCGAGCGGGTCCAGCCGGGAGCGTCCCAGTTCAGGCCTTGATCGTATGGGTTGCCCAGCAGGTTCGCGCCCGGAATCGGACTGTCCCGCGTGAACGTGACCGGGAAGGTGTAATCGGATGTCAGAGGCGTGCCGCTGGCGGGGAGGACCTTCGGAAAGGTGCCCTGCTCGCCGTTCGTGAACGGGTCTTCGTCCTGGAACATGTAGTACCAGAAGCCCTGGCCGGGCGCGAGGAAGTTGCTCGTCGGCGCACTGTACTCCGCGTTGGGGACGCCAGAGGTCTCGGTCTCGTCGCGGACGAAAACGTTGGTGTACCCGCCGCTCCCGTCTTCGTCGATGTCAGCGCCGGGGTACCCCGCGGTGTAGATGGGCTGGAGCAAGCCAGGCGTGACGGCGCCGCCGGGACCCCCGCCAGCGGCGGGGTCATCGCCTCCCAGCCCGAGGTCGGGGTAGGGAAGGGAAAGCATCCGCCAGCCCGCCGGGCCGTGCAACACCACGCGGTTGAAGAAGGGCACGCCCGCATCGTCCGCGCCGGCGTAGGTGGTCGCGCCTCTGGCGTCCCCGTCGATGTCCGTCAGCACCGTTGGAAGCTGAGGGACGGAAAGAAGGGGATCGCCCACGGATTCGCCCACGATGCGAAGGTTCACCGCGACGGTATCGGCGAAGACAGCCGAGGCCCGACGCGTGTTGGCGTCCGAGACGGTCGCGGCGTTGAAGGTGTCGAGGGCGTCGACAAACGCTTCCAGCGTGGTGTAGTCGGTCAGGTCCACCCGGCCGATGGTCGCGCCGTTGCTGGACAGCGCGTTGAAGTCGCTTTCAAAACCCGTCAGAGGCGCCGCCGTGACGTGCATCGCCGTGCCCGTGCCCCGCGAGGACAGGATGTTGTTGAACACGCTCAGGCCTTCTCCGCCGTCCAACCCTAGCGCCGTCGCTGCTACCCCGCCACCAGCGCTCAGGGTGTTGTGCCAGATCTGCCAGTTGTCGGACTGCACAAATCGCATCGCGGAACTGCCCCCCGCCTGGGTGAGCACCATGTTGTTGGCCGCCAGAGGTCGCGCCCCTGGCGCACCGTCGGAGCCCGTGATAAAGACCCCGGCCAGACCGGCGCTTACGACGTTGCTCTCAAAGCGCGTCTCTCCGAGAAGGGTGCTCGCCACGAACCCGGAATCGCGTACGGTGATATCGTTGCTACGGATGTCGGGCGCTCCGAGACGCCAGAGGCGTACGCCGACGGCCCCGTTTGTAACGGAGTTGCCGACGAGCTCAACGCCCTGCGGTATCGCCGCTCCATCGCCTTCGAGGTGGATCGCAGTGGAGTAGCCAGAAATCGTGTTGCCTCGGATGCTGAGGTCTGTCGCGCGAAGAGATGGCGCCGAACCGATCGCGACGCGACCACTTCCCGTCCCATCGGCAACCAGGGTGTTGTTCTCGATCGATACGCCCGTTAGTGAGCCGTCGAGAACGACGGCGTTCTCAAACGCCGTCCCGGCCGGAGCGAGCATGAGGCCGGAGAGGGTCACGTACTCCGCGCTGCTCAGGCGGACAACGTAGTCTTCTCCGGCGGCGCTGGCCTCTGGCGCGAGTGTAACGGCCGCGCCAGAGGCCGCCGTGAGGGTGATCCGGTTGGTAGCCGATGCGCCTGCTACGACACCGATCCGTACGCGCTCCGCGTGCGTGCCTGCTTGCAACTCGAGCCGCACCGAGCCTCGCACGCCGTACGCGTTCAAGTCGCTCACGGCGTCCGACAGGGTCGTGTAATCCGCGCCCGCGCCGTACACGGAGTACGCTCCGGCTAACCGGCGATCCGTTTCCGTAGCAGCATCCACCTCAAACGGCGCGGCAGGAAGCCCATCGCGGTTTCGAAGGTCGGCGGTCCCCGGCTCCCCGGGGTTCCCAGGGTTCGTCTGCCACGCGTACCGGACCGTGCGCGGGTCCAGTACGAGCGAACTGGACACGACAACCCGGTCACCCGCGATCACCGCGTCGGCCCACTCGTAGCGCCCATCGGGGCCCGCAAGGGTGAAACCGTTTAAGACCCCGTCAGCGACGACGAGCCCAGCTCCGACCTCCTTAAACGACACGACGACGGCGCCACCGCCGCCGAGTTGAGCCGAAATGGCTCTCGGACCGCTCGCCTGAAGGCTTTCTCCATACGCAATGTTCCGGAGCACGAGGGCTAAGCGTTCCCCAACGGGCCTCTTGTTGGTGGGGTGGATGTTCACTCGTCCATCAGCGTCGGGATACCCGGTATCGTACGTCACCACTTGGCCGGTGTGGGGGAGGACCAGAGCCCGGTCCTGCTGTGCCCGGATTGTCGCAAGAGGCGTGTCCCCTGGAGGGCGAGCGTTGGTGACCGAGGTGAACGGCTCTCCGATGTTCGGGAGCTGGACCCAGGCAAATGGCATGTTCTCCTGCCCAAAATCGGCCCGCCACCCTTCAACCATCGAGATTAGTAGGTCACCGTAGTAGTTGGGTGTCATTCCCCGGAGGGAGTTGGACTCGCCCTGGTACCACGCCACACCCTTGATAGGGAGGGGCAGGAGTGGGTGCACCATCTTGTTCCAAGCGCCCGCATGCTCGCGCCTTGTCGGCACGCCGCGTCCCGCGATCATGCCCAGAGACATCCACTCCTCGATTTGCCCTCCTCCGAACGCCGCGTAGATGATCCCGATCGGGACGTTCAATTCAGCTCGTAGGTCTTTTGCTGCGTAGTACGCCACCGCCGAGAAGTTGCCCGTGTCGGTTGGATTCGTCGCACCAGTCCATCCAGAGCCCGATGCCAACTGGTCCGATGGAGTCGGCGAGAACGACTTCGGCACGTAGAACTGGCGGAGCATCGGGTCGTTGGCCCGTTGCGCCTCTGCGGCTCCGCCGTCGGATTCGATCACGCGCCACTCCATGTTCGACTGACCAGCGGCGAACCACACGTCACCTACGTACACATTGCTCAGCGTCCTGATGGTGCCCGCTGAAGAAATGGTCATTGTGAGAGGGCCACCGGCCGGCTGCGCAGGCAGTTCCGCCCGCCATTGGCCCGCTCCGTCTGCAACAGTAGTCCCCAAGACCCCCCCGAGATCGACGGAGACCTGGGCGCTCGGCCCTGCGGTGCCCCAGATCACTACCGTCGTGTCACGCTGAAGGACGGCGCCGTCCGTGAAGTACGGAAAGAGCTGTAGCTGTGCGGACGCCTCTGGTGCGAGGAGCAATAGCACAGTGAGGACACGTAGGAGGTGACCCATGAGGAAAGGATTGGGGAGGGGAAGGGTATCTCTCGCAACCGCAGGTTGCCCGTCTTGTCGCGCGCGCGGTAGAATGGCCTGCACAGCCGCGTCCTACTACGTGAATCGCTTCAATAGGTGTCTACACGGTTGGGTCCGCGTGACATGGATGGGCAGTATAGGGCGCCGGTGCCATATACCTGCACTTCCGCCTCTGGCTTCAGACAAACTCCTAGTACGTTCCTGCCGCCTTGAGATGTCGCGTTTATGCCACCGTATACGCGACTCCTAATTGGGCTGCATCTATGCCGTGCCCCACGTCGGCAGGAGGGCAGCAGACCACATAAAAAAAGGCCCCTTCCGAAATGGAAGGGGCCTTCTATGGAGCGGGAAACCGGACTCGAACCGGCGACCTTCTGCATGGCAAGCAGATGCTCTACCAACTGAGCTATTCCCGCCTGGGGTGCCCATGATACGGCAAGCCGCTTGCAAGGGTCAACGCCCCCGACCCCTCTGGCGTCGCCCTCCCGCGAGTCTTCATCGGATGACGGTGAGGACCTTGCTCACAACGGCCTCTGGCGTCAATGCGTAGGCACAGCAAAACCAATGGGAGAGCCACATGCCTCTGGTTTGACAGCGTCTCAGGATAGGAGGCAAAGACAGCCGCACACGGACCCGAGCGAGAGCGATGTCTAGACAGACGCCACAGGCCTCTGGCGCGAACCACCGGACATTCGCGCTAGCAGCTCAGGGAGAGGGAGTGCGGAAACAGGAAGGTCGGCTGCTGAGGGATGGATGTGCCATCGACCCGCAAGGGGTAGCGAGAAAGGCGTGTGTCACCATTGCGTAGAAGTCACGACGCCCCTGGCCGCGCGCAGTGCGGTCGGCGCAACCGAGCCGGCAACGCACGACCCGGTAGCTTGCCCGTCGCCAACGTACCTGAGTAGATGTCCGACCCCAAGCCACAGCCCTGGACCCTTCTCGCCTCGCGCGAGCTCTTGCACCGGCCGCCGTGGCTCACGCTTCGGGAGGACCGCGTTCAACTCCCGACCGGGACCGTGCTGGAAGCCTTCTACACTTTGGAGTACCAGGACTGGGCCTGCGTCGTCCCAATCTTGGCCTCTGGCGAGGTCGTGATGGTGGAGCAGTGGCGGCACGCGATTGGGCGGGTGAGCCTGGAATTTCCAGCCGGGGCTGTGGACGACGGCGAGACGCCAGAGGCCGCGGCCCAGCGCGAGATGATGGAAGAAGTAGGAGTGTCGGCTCGGCACCTTGAGCCTCTGGCGCGGTTGGCGACAGAGCCCTCGCGCCACACGAACTGGGCGCACGTCTACCTCGCGCGCGAGGCGAGCATCGTGGGAGACGCAACGCCAGAGGCCAGCGAGGACCTCGTCCGCCGGGCGTTTCCTGCGTCCGATCTCGCGGGACTCGTGACTCGCGGCAAAATCGTGCATGGCGTCCACGCAGCTGCTGCGTTGCTCGCGGCGGGCCGGCTCGCGTCTTGAGGCCAGAGGTCCGCACTACCTTCGCGCTCGCCGCAGCCTCTGGCGGCCCCTTCCACCTTTGACGCTTCATGCTGTTTCCCCTCTCCGACGACGATCGTCGACTCTCAGGCCCCGCGCTTGTGACGTGGTTCTTGATCCTGGCGAACGTTGGGTTCTTCTTCGTGCAGGCCGCGGACGCGGAGTTCACGTACGCCTGGAGCACGGTCCCGTACGAGATCACGAGCGGCCAAGACATCGCGAACGAGGTCCCCGTAGGAGCGGCCACCATGAGTGAGATCCCGCAGCGACCTGGCCCCGGCCCGGCGCCGATGATCTACCTCACGCTGATCACGTCCATGTTCATGCACGGTGGACTGATGCACATCGGAGGCAACATGCTGTACCTCTGGATCTTTGGGGACAACGTGGAGCATCGGTTCGGCCACGCGCCTTTCTTGGTGTTCTACTTGGTGAGCGGGCTGGCGGCGTCCTTTGCCCAGATCGCCCTGGATCCAGACGGCCTGATCCCGAGCCTCGGGGCCTCTGGCGCGATCTCCGGCGTGCTCGGCGCCTATCTCGTGCTGTTTCCGCGGAACAAGGTCAACGCCATCTTTTTCTTCCGCGTGGTGAGCGTGCCCGCTTTCCTGGTGCTTGGGGTGTACATCGTGTTCCAGTTCGTGGACGGTTGGGGAGCCATCTTCTCGACCGAGCAGATGGGAGGCGTGGCGTATGGCGCGCACATTGGCGGCTTCGTGGCGGGAGCGCTTGCCGCGCTGGTCTACCGCTTGATCGGGAAAAAGGAGCAACAGAGCCCGCTTTCGCCCGCAATGCGTCGTGATCCACAGAACCGCCCCATGTGGTAGGGCTCTTAGACGGGGGCGCGGCCCGGGCCTCTGGCGCCAGAGGCCCCGTTCCCGGCACGCCCCTTGAATGGGATCCGTTTGTATCCCACCGCCGTTTGGGCGATATTGACGATGACTCTTGACACCGCCATGACGTCTCTCCTCCGCACGCTCGCCTGCGCGCTCCTTCTCGGAGCCGCCGTGGCCCCTGCTTCTGCAGGCGCTGTGGTCGATCGTGCCGAGTTGGAACTGACGCTCATCGACGAGACGCCGAAGCCGTTCCGCCTCTCGACCGCACGACCGAACCCGTTCACGTCGTCCACGCGTCTTGAGCTATCGGTCGACGCCACGACGTCGATCCGCGTCGCGGTCTTTGACGCCCTCGGTCGTGAAGTGGTCAAGTTGCAGGAAGGCACGCTTCAGCCCGGCACGTACAGCCTTCGCTTGGACGCGAGCAACCTCCCGCCAGGTCTCTACCTCGTGCGCGCCACTGACGGCCGGGGCACGACGGTGACCCGCTCGGTCGCGCTCTCGCGCTAGCCGCTGGCTCTACTGCTTTCGCCCCGCCTCTCGCCAGAGGCGGGGTTTTTAATGGGCTACGCTAGCGGTCTCGGCGGACCTGCTGTGAGCGTCCGCTACGCCTAGGCGCGGTCCTGGCCTTGAGTGAGAACGCTAGAGATTTGGCAAAGCGGCCTCTGGCGCAAATGCAAACCGCCCCGCCAGCCGAAGCCAGCGGGGCGGGAGTCGTCTAGAATCTGGCGCCAGAGGCTACTCGTCGGACGCCTCTGGTGTCTCCGGCGTCGCCTCCTCCGGTGACGCGTCGGACGCGTCATCGCCAGAGGCCTCGGCCTCTTTCTTCTTACGCGGCTTGCGCGTCTTGAAGGTGAGCTCCTCGGCGCCCTTCTTATAGTCGACGGTGATCTTGGCGCCTTCCTCCAGATCCTTCGTGAGGATGGCTTCCGCCATCGGGTCCTCGACGTACTTCTGGATGGCCCGGCGCAACGGACGTGCGCCGTACTGCGGGTCGTAGCCCTTGTCGACCAAGAACTCCTTGGCTGATGGCGTCACCTCGATCGCGATGCCCAGGTCCTCGACGCGGCCGAACAGGTCGCCCTGCATCACGTCGATGATCTTGAACACGTGCTCCTTCTCCAGTGGGTGGAACACGATGACGTCGTCTACGCGGTTGAGGAACTCGGGGTTGAAAACCCGCTTCAGCGCGTCCTCCACCGTCGACTTCATCTTGGAGTAGTCGAACGTGGAGCCGGACTCCAGCGCGAAGCCGATGCCCTTACCGAGGTTCTTGATATCCCGCGCCCCGATGTTCGAGGTCATGATGATGATCGTGTTCCGGAAGTCCACGCGGCGGCCGAGGCCGTCGGTCAGGATTCCGTCGTCGAGCACCTGAAGCAGGATGTTGAACACGTCCGGGTGCGCCTTCTCGATCTCATCGAGCAGGACGACCGAGTACGGCTTGCGGCGGACCTTCTCGGTCAGCTGCCCGCCCTCCTCGTAGCCGACGTAGCCGGGAGGCGCACCCACGAGGCGGGACACAGAGAACTTCTCCATGTACTCCGACATGTCGATGCGGATCAGCGCGTCTTGGCTGTCGAAGAGGTACTCCGTGAGCCGCTTGGCGAGCTCCGTCTTGCCCACGCCCGTCGGGCCGAGGAAGATGAACGAGCCGATGGGCCGCTTGGGATCCTTGAGGCCGGCGCGTGTGCGACGGATCGCCCGGGCCAGCTTCTGGATGGGCTCCTCCTGGCCGATGACGGTCCCCTGAAGCGCCGTTTCCATGCCGAGAAGCTTGGTACCCTCGGTGGTCTGGACGCGGTCCACGGGAACGCCGGTCATCATGGCCACGACGGCCGCGATGTCGGACTCCGTGACGGGGTACGTCTCGTCCTCCGCCTGGCGCTGCCACTCCTCCTTGACGTTCTCGAGCTCCTCCTGGAGCTTTTTCTCCTTGTCGCGGAGCTGAGCGGCTTCCTCGAACTTCTGGCTTTTGACGACCTGGTTCTTCTCCTCACGGACCGCCTCAATGGAGTCCTCGAGCTCGACAACCTCTGGCGGAACCTTGATGTTGGCGAGATGGACGCGCGCACCGGCCTCGTCCATCACGTCGATGGCTTTGTCGGGGAGGTGCCGGTCGGTGATGTACCGCTCGGAGAGCTTGACCGTGAGCTCGATGGCGCCCTCGTCGTAGGTGACGTTGTGGTGCTCCTCGTACTTGGGCTGGATCTGCGTGAGGATCTCGACGGCCTCCTCTGGCGTGGCGGGGTCGACGAGGATCTTCTGGAAGCGGCGGTCGAGCGCGCCATCCTTCTCGATGAACTGGCGGTACTCGTCCAGCGTGGTCGCGCCGATGCACTGGATCTCGCCTCTGGCGAGAGCCGGCTTGAACATGTTGGAAGCGTCCAGCGAGCCGCTGGCGCCACCGGCGCCGACGAGCGTGTGGAGTTCGTCGATGAACAGGATGACGTCCTGGTTCTTCTCCAACTCGTTCATGACCGCCTTCATCCGCTCCTCAAACTGGCCGCGGTACTTCGTCCCGGCCACGAGCGCGGCGAGGTCGAGCGTCACGATGCGCTTGTCGTAGAGGATGCGGCTCACCTTCCGCTGCGTGATGCGCAGCGCGAGGCCCTCGGCGATGGCGGTTTTGCCGACGCCGGGCTCGCCGATGAGGACGGGGTTGTTCTTCTTGCGACGCGAGAGGACCTGAGCAACGCGCTCAATCTCGCGCTCGCGTCCGACGATGGGGTCCAACTTGCCCTCCTGAGCCATCGTGGTCAGGTCGCGGCCGAAGTTGTCGAGAACGGGGGTGGTGGATTTCTCAGCCATTTGCTTGCGTTCGCCGGAGCGCGACGAGCGGCGGCGGCCTCCGCCCGATCCGCCTCCCTCGGAGGGGTCTTCGGGTTCGGCAGGCCCACTGCGGGGCGTCGCGCGCCCGCTGAGGATGGAGTCGAGTTCGCCGCGGACGCCGTCGTAGGACACAGAGAAGGCCTGCTGGAGGATCTGAGCGGCCACGTTTTCGTCGTCGCGCAGGAGAGAGAGAAGGAGGTGCTCGGTGCCGATGACGTCGCTCTTGTAGAGCTTGGCTTCGAGGTAGGTGATCTTGAGCACCTTCTCGGCCTGCTTTGTCAGCGGGATGTTGCCGACGGTGAGCGTGCCGCCCGTGCTGCGCACGGTGTCTTCCACGGCCTGCTTGAGCTTGAACAGCTCGCAGCCGAGGTTGCGAAGGATCTTGACAGCGATGCCCTCGCCCTCGCGGATGATGCCGAGCAACAGGTGCTCAGTGCCGATGTAGTCGTGCCCCAGCCGGATCGCCTCCTCGCGGGAGTACGAGATCACGTCGCGGACGCGGTTGGAGAAGTTGCCTTCCATGGGTCGGGTGGGGTGCCGCTGGCGCCATGCCAGCGGGGATGCGTCGCCAGAGGCCGAGAACCGTCGGGCCTCTGGCGGGAAGAAATCAGGCGTTGAACGAGGACCCGCAGCCGCACGTGTCGGTGGCGTTGGGGTTCTCGAACACGAAGCCGCGGGCGTCCAGGCCGTCGTGGTAGTCAACGGTGGTGCCCATGAGGTAGAGCCCGTGGCGCTTGTCCATGAACGCGGAGACGCCGTCGGCGACTTCGAATTCGAGGTCGTGCTCGCGCTTCTTGTCGAAGCCGAGGACGTAGCTCATGCCAGAGCAGCCGCCTCCCTTGACGCCGACGCGCAGGCCGAGCGTCTCGGGGATCTGCTTGTTGGCGACGATCTTGCGCACCTCGGTTGCGGCGCGGTCGGTGAGGTGGACGGGGGCCGGGCGCTGTGCGGTCGCGGTAGCCATCGTGTGCGGGTGTGTGTGTGGTCTCGAATCAGGAACGGCGAACGCTGTTCCATGCGTGCGCGAGGATTTCCGGCGACGCGCCGAGTTGCGGCGCCAGGGGCCCGAACGGTCTCACGGCCGTCCCGGCGGCGCCAAGCTACGCGAGAACAACGCCTGCTGGCCTCTGGCGGAGTACGCAAGAGGGATCGGACGCAGGCGCGTGACAGCACGGGTGGCCTCTGGCGCCAGCGGCCAAACCGCACCTGTCCTGAGCCGTCGTCTACAGGTCCCGCGCGAGGATGACGACGCTTTTGTACGCCTCGGTCGTCCCGCCCTCCGTGTCGACGGCCTCCAGGAGAACGATGTACGGGCCGATGCGGAGTCGTTCGCCACGGTCGTCGCGGCCATCCCAGAGAAGGGAGCCGGTGCGGCCCGTCAGGCGCGCGCCTTCAAGCTCGCGCACGGCGCGGCCGGCGCCGTCGTAGATCCGCACGCGCACCAGCGAGGCCTCAGCCTCCAGGGAGTACGAGATCGTCGTGCCCTCTTCGCCGCTGGCGTCGAAGGGGCTCGGAGAGACCGTGAGACCTGTGCCCTCTGGCGGTGCGGGTGTGCCGGCGCCGATGGAGTTGGGCGCGCTGGGCGTGCCGCCTCTGGGGTCCAGGCTGGAGGACCAGTTGTTCGAGTCGTTGGCGTCGGCGCGCGGATCGCGGCGCTCCAAGGAGACCCCGGTGGCGTCGTCCAACTCGACGCGATGCCAGGCGGGATCGAACACGACAGAGTCCAGAACCGCGCCAGAGGCCTTCAGGATCACCAGATCGCCGGCGTTGCCGAGACCGGGGAAGTCGTCGGCTTCGACGGCGGGAGCGTCGGGGAAGGTGGCGCGGAAAGCGGTCAGGTCGGCTACGATGGCCAGGAACTCGCCGGGCGCGAGAATGGAGGGCGTGCCGGTGACGGGGCGGTCGCCAGAGGCGTCGTCGTCCAGGACGAGATCGCGGAGGTCGAAGATCTTGTCGGCCGTCAGGTTCTGGATCTCGACGTACTCGCCGTCGCCGCCGGTCTGCGGATCGTACATGATCTCCGTGATCGCGAGGTCCCCCGCCAGAGGCGCGTCGGGCGTGCCGAAAAAGAACGTGGCGCTCGTCTCGTCGCGGACGTTGCCCGCGGGGTCACGGAGGCCTCTGGCGCGAACGGTCAGGAGTTGCCGGTCGGGAAACGGTGCACCGTAGGTGAGGACGGCGCCGACGACCGTCCCGGCGGACCCGTCGGAGGCCGGCAGAACGGTCACGCCCGTGGGCTGGCCGAGCCCGTCCACGGTATAGCTCGCGGGCGTCGAGGCGGACTCCGCTACGACGGGCTCGGTGAAGTCCAGCAGGACCGTCGTCGCGCCGGACGCGCTCGCGCGAGCGATGGCGGGCGCGGTCACGTCGGCGGCGAACGAGAAAGCGACGGAGCCGCTGGCGGTCGTGTTGCCGAGGAGATCGCGGAGGCCGCTGGCGACAAGCGTGAAGTCGCCCGCGGGGAGGCGGCTCGCGAGCGTAAGCGTGACGGCTGTGCCGTCCGCGCTGAGCGCGGCGGCAGTGACGGCCGGGCCGCCTGTGATGGAAAAGGCACCGGCGCTCACAGCCTCTGGCGCCAGAGGCTCGTCGAACGTGACGACGAGTGACGTCTCATTGGGCGCGACCGTGACCGCCAGAGGCTGCGGGCCGGCCGTGTCGGGCGCGAACTGGGAGTTCTGCGCGCCGGGCGTGCCGCCGCGCGGGTCGGTCGTGGTGGCCCAGTTGACGGCCACGCTGGAGGGGCCGGCGGGGTCCTTGCGCTCCAAACTCGCGTCCTCGCCGCCCCAACTCGGCGTGTAGGTGAGGGAGTCCACCGTGACGCCCTGATACTTGAGCACGATGGCGTCGCCGGAGTTGTTGAGCGCGCTCCAGGGGCTCTGCTCCACGAATGCGACGCCGGGGAAGAGAGCCTGGAATAGTGCGCCGTCCTCCACGATCACGGCGTAGTCGCCGGGCAGCACGAGGACCTGCGCGTCCGTAACCGGCTCGTCGTCGCCCACGGCGTCGTTGAGCGTGAAGTCCGAGAGGTCGAACGTCTTGTCGGTTCGGTTGAAGAGCTCGACGAACTCGCCGGGGTTGTCGGCGGTGGGCTCGTCGTAGAGGAACTCGTTGATGACGAGATCGCCGGGCACGGCGGCCGCGCCCTCGCCGAAGCCGAACGTGACCGAACCACTCGCGAGCGCGTTGCCCGCGCGGTCTTGGACGCCGCTGGCGGTGAGCGTGTAGCTCTGGAGCGGCGCCAGAGGCTGCGCGAGCGTGAGGCGCACAACGGAGGCGTCATCGTCCAGAACCTCGGCGCTCGCGGGCTGGCCGATTCCGCCGGAGATGGAGTAGTTCGCCGCAGTCTCGGCCGATGCGGCGTCGAGGGGTTCGGAGAAGCGCGCGACGACGAGCGTCGCGCTTTCGGCTTGTGCGCTCTGGAGTGTGGGCGCCGTGGTATCGGTCTCGAACGCCGTGTTCTGCGCACCCGGCGTGCCGCCACCAGAGGCCGTCGAGGTGGTGAAGTTGGGCTGCGTGCTCGGGCCGTCGGGGTCTCGCCGCTCCAGGCTCGCGTCGGTCCCGCCCCAACTCGGGTCATAGTCCACGGCGTCCAGCTCCGTCCCGCCGATGGAGATCGAGACCCGGTCGCCGCCGTTGTTCAGGCTCGGAAAGCCGCTGGCGGCGACGAACGCCACGCCGGGGAAGGCAGCCTGAAACGCGGCCTCGTCGCGCACGAGGACCAAGAACTCGCCCGGCGCCAGAGGCTGCGGGCCTGCGAGGGCATCGGCGGAGGAGCCCACGTCACTCAGCACCAAGCCCGCGAGGTCGACCGTCCGGTCGCTCCGGTTGACGAGCTCGACCCACTCATTGCTCGCGCCGCCCGTGGGCGGGTCGTACAGGATCTCGTTGATCACGACCTCGCCAGCGGCGGGCGTTTGCGCGAGGGCCTCTGGCGCGAGGAGGGCGGCGAGAAGCGCGAGAGGGAGGAGGCGGAGCATTTAGTTGTAGCGGAGGCGGCTCTCGGCGATCCAGCCGGAAAGCGTGCCATCGGAGACGGTAAAGGCCTCGACCTCGCACCAGCGGGAGCGCGAGCCGTTCTGAGGCGGGATGCAGGCCGTGACTTGGACGCGCGCGCCGCTGATCAGGCGCGTGACGACGGCCGCTTGCGTAGACGCCGAACTGCGGAGGTTTGTCCACCCGTCCGGGTCGTCAACCGTCGCGATGCGGGGAGCGGCCACCTCGCGCGGAGACGCCGGGCGCTCCACGAGGTCCAGGCCGGATTCGAACGCCCACCCCTCCTGCGCGCCAAAGGATACCTGGCACCAGCGGCGCCCGACCGTTCCTTCTTGGCATGAGCTGATGCGAACGCTCGACCCGTTGGACATCTGCGCGAGCGAAGCGGTGCGCGAGGATGGTCCTTCGCGGAGGTGCAAAAACGTGTCCTGCGGGTCGCGAATCGTTGCCTGCCGGTTTACCGCGACAAGCTGGGGCGCTGCGGTGGCCTCTGGCGTGGGAGACGTCGTGGCCGTCGTCTCGCCAGAGGCCGGGGCCTGCTGCTTGCCCTTGTACACGCCTGAGAACTCGTTGCCGGGGGCCGGGGCGTCGGGCGAGGGGCAGCCGACAAGGGCGGTGGCGAGCGCGAGCAGGACGAAACGCATGGCACAGACGGGAAAGCGACGCCCAAAGCTAGCGCCTGCCAGCGCTCCCTCTGGCGACCGGCGGGACGCCGTCAGGCCGCGCGGCCCGCGAGGTCGCGCAGGCACACCTCGGTCATCAGCTGCGCCGCCAGCGGCAGCGCGGCCTCGTCGAGGTCGAAGCGGGAGTGGTGGAGCGGGTAGCGCGTCCGCTCGCCAGAGGCCGTGCCGATGCGGAGCATGGCGCCGGGCACCTCGCGGAGGTAGTAGGAGAAGTCCTCGCCGCCCATGCTCGGCAGCGGGAGCTCGACGGCCGCCTCGGCGCCGAGCAGGTCGCGCGCGGCTTCGCGGGCCGTCTGGACCTCTGGCGCCGTGTTGACGACCGCCGGAAGGAGGTGCGCGTAGTCCACGTCCACGTCGGCGTTGTAGACGGCCCCGAGGGCGCCCGCCACGCGGCGGATCTTCTCGCGCAGGAACGTCAGCGTTTCCGTGTCCGAGCAACGGACGGTCCCGCCGAACTCCACCTGGCTGGGGATCACGTTGAGCGCATCGCCGCCCTGAATGCGGCAGATCGTGATAACCGAGGGGCGCCGCGCGTCGGTGACACGGCCGGCGAGCTGGTACAGCTCGGCCATGATCTGCTGCGCGATCCAGATCGTGTCGGCCGTCTCATGCGGACGCGCCGAGTGCCCGGATTTGCCGCTGGCGACCGTGACCAGAAACGGCGAGCACGCTGCTGTCAGAGAACCCGCGCGAAGTCCCACGCGGCCCACAGCAAGGGTTGGGTCCACATGAATGGCGTAGGCCGCGCTCACGCCGTCCAGCACGCCGTCGCGGATCATGACCGGCGCGCCAGAGGGCGAGCTTTCCTCGTTGGGCTGGAAAAACACCCGCAGCGTGCCGCGCATTTCGTCCCGGCGCGCGTGGGCCAGCATCGCCACGCCGCACGCGATGGTCATGTGCGCGTCGTGCCCGCAGGCATGCATCACGCCGGGCGTTTGCGACCGGTAGGGCGCGTCGGTGGCCTCGTCCAAGGGGAGCGCGTCCATGTCGGCGCGGTACGCGACGGTCGGCCCCGGGAGGGCGCCCTCGATCTCGACCGCGAAGCCGGTCCCCGCCAGAGGCTTGCCCGGCGCGAGGCCTCTGGCGGTGAGCCACTCGCGGACCGTTGCGGCCGTGACGTGCTCCTGGAAGCCGAGCTCGGGCCGCGCGTGGAGCGTGCGGCGGAGGTCCGTGAGTTCCTTGCGGAGCGCGGGGTTGGGAAGGCGGACGGGGGCGTCGGTCACGAGCTCTGGTTGCATATGCAAAGGTAATGGGCCGGTGACGGCACCGTTCCGCGAGGGCCTCTGGCGAGCGGGCACCGCACGCGCCAGAGGCGAGGTCCGTTGTCTGTGCCTACCGGCTCAGTCGTTCCGCTCGGCCGCCGCAGAAGCCTCGGGCGGGGCCTCGCTCGACCGCGGCGCCAGAGGCCGCGCGTTGATGCTGTCGCGGAACTCGCCCGCCACGCTGGCCACAACGTCGGGGAGGCGGCGGGAGTGCTCGAACACGCGCCGCTGGCGCTCGTAGCTCGCGCCGGCGTCGATCTGGCCGGGGATGGCGCCGAGCTCCTTTGCGCAGCCCAACCGCTCCGCGATGGGCATCATCCGCTCGACGAGCATCGGGATCACTTCGCGGAGCGATCCCTGGTCGCCTTCGTTGGTTTTGATGATGCTCGCGTCCAGGCCGTGACGGCAGGCGCGCCACTTGTTCTCGCGCACGATCCACGGCTGCAAGACGGGCATCGTTACGCCCGCCTCGTAGCGCTCGTCCAGTGCGACGACGAGCGTTTGGACCAGCGCGACCAGGCTCGCGAGCTCGTGCATCGTCGAGGGCGTGTCACAGATGCGGATTTCCAACGTGCCGAAGCCGGGGTGGGGGCGGATGTCCCACCAGATCTCGCGGATGCTCTGGATCGCCTTGGCGCGGACAAGCGTGTTCATGAACCGCTGGAACTCGCCGTAATTCGCCAGGCGGTAGGGGAGTCCGGCCGTCGGCATCCCCTCAAAGATCTTCGAGCGGCAGCTTGCCAAGCCGGTGTCCTCGAAGTCCACGAACGGGCTGCTCGAACTCAGCGCCAGCAGGTGGGGCAGGTACGAGCACAGCGCGTTGCTGACGGCGATTGCTTTCTCGCCAGAGGACAGGCCCACATGAACGTGGAGCCCGTAAATCAGCAAGCGTCGCGCCGGCCACTGGATGCGGTCGACGAGGCTTTGGTAGCGGTCGTTGGGGAAGATCTTCTGGTCCCGCCACTGCCCGAACGGGTGGGTCCCGGCAGCGGAAAGCGTCATGCCGAGCTGGTCGCCGAGGTGGTACACCTGGCGGATGGACGCGGTAAGGTCCACCATCGCTTCCTCCACCGTGGAGCACACGCCGGTGATGACCTCGATCGTGGACTGCGTCAGTTCTTGCTTGACGTGGTCCAGCGCCCCTTCCACGCCTTCGAGCCCTTCCAAAAGCTCGACCGAGCCCTGCCGGAGGTTGAACGACTGCGGGTCCACGACCTGCAACTCGATCTCGACGCCGATGGTGGGAGTGGGCGACCCGTTAAACGGGATCTTCGCCGGAGCGTCGAGGCGAGCGTTGTCGAGCGTAGAAACGTCCATCGGGTGGGTCTGGGGACAGGGCGTTCAATATCCCTTCACAGACGTACGGGGGCAACTACGCTTCGTCCCCGTCTACGCGGCCTCTGGCGCCAGAGGGAGCCGGGTGCACCTCGCGCCGGGTGCATCTCTTGACAGGTGCTACTCCGAGCGCTTGGGAAACAGCTTCGCGTAACGGGCCAGCATGGTCCGGGCTTCCTCCACGTCGCCGCCGTCGTCGGGAGAGAGTGCTTGCGCGATGGCTTCTGGCGTGTCGCCGGATTGGGCGGCGTCCCAGTAGGCGTCGGCGCGCTCCAGTGCGGAGTCGAACGCGTCGGCGTCCAGCATAACTTCTGGCGCTTCGAGGAGCGGCTGGGCGAACAAGGCGCGGGCCTCGGTCTCGCTCAACTCGCCATCGCCAAAGCCGGCGTGGACGGGGTCCTGGTCCGCGTCGATGCGGAAAGCGGCGTGGTGGAGAAGGTCGTCGAAGCTCAGGACCTCATGGCCGGTCTTCTGCGCCATCTCGATCTCCTCGGGGAGGAGCGCCTGCCAGTGGATCTCGGCGGCTTCGATCACGCCTTCGAGGCCCAGCATATCGTCCTCCTCGGCTTCGCCGCCGACGAGCTGCTCCACGAGCGCCTGACGCCGATGGGCGCGGGACGACGGCGAGAGCGAGAAAAACGCCCACAGCACGCGGGCGGTCTCCATCAGCGCGACGACCTCGTCGGGCGCTTTGTCGGGGTCGGTTTTGAGCGTGAACGCCTCTGCGGGGTTGAGCTCGTAGAGCGAGAACAGCGGCTCGGCGAACAGCGCGAGCGATTCGAACTGCACGCCCGTTTCTCCTTCGATAAGGGCCTTCACGATCCGCTTGCGTCGGATCTCGAACGCGTCATCGGTGGGCACGCCGGAGCCTGAGAACTCCATGCCGCCGGTGCCGAATGCGCCGCCGAAGCTGTCGAAAGGGTTGCCAAAGTCCGCCATGTGATACTGTTGCTCGGGAGTCAGGGAAGGGGTGAGAGACGCGAGCCGCCGGCTCTGGATTCCCCTCTCGCACTTCTTCACGGCACGGGCGAAGAGCGACTGGCCTCTGGCGCTAGAGGCCAGGGCTACCGGGTGGGGACGCTCAGAGAGATTGCGCGATGCGGTCGAGGGCGGCCTCGGGGTCGTCGTCCATGCCGGTGTGCACCGGCGACGGCTGCACCACGGTGGAACGCGTGGCCGTGAGCCAGTGGAACCGCTCGGAGGGTGGGTACACGCCCAGCGGTCCTTCGCCAGAGGCCATCTGCTCCATCGCGCGGAGGTAGCGCGTGAGCAGGCCTGCGCCCAGCCCTGGCCAGCGCGCCGCGAGCGCCTCTGGCGCCTCGGCCCAGCGCACGCCGATAAAACGCTTCTGGCGGCATTGCAGGATCACGCCCACGGTCTCGCCAGAGGCGAGGTGCACGCGCGGGACGACCCGGATGAGGGCGTAATCGTAGGCGGGCACGCTAGCGTCGGTAGGGGAGGGCGTCGCCCGTTCCGTGGGCGCCCTGGGCGCGGACGGCCTCGGCGACCCAGGCGCGCGGGGACTCCAGCCTCTGGCGAAAGAAGCGCGCGTAGGCCTCGCGGTTGGCCTCAGGCGTGGCGAACGGCGCGGTCCGGCCTTCGGGCGCGTCCATGTACAGGTCGTCTGGAATGGCGGCCAGGATCTCGACGATCGCCTCGTCGGTCAGGCGTGGGGCCAGGCGGGCGTCCGCCGCCTCGATGTCGCCAGAGGCGGAGAGGAGCACATGGTCTTTGATCGGCGCAAACGGGGCCCGTGCACGGGCTTCGTCCACGGAATCCCAGTTGTGGTGGAAGTAGAGCGCTGCGCCGTGATCGATCAGCCACAGGCGCGCGTCGTCGCCCGCGATGAGGAGGTTGGGGTTGCGCGCCGTCCGGTCGATGTTGGTGGTGAGCGCGTCCAGCCAGACGACCTCGGCGGCGAGGTCCGGCGAGACCAGGTCGCCAGCGGCCACGGGGTCGTACGGGAACGCGCCCTCGACGTAGCCCAGGCCGACGTTGAGGCCCACGCTTCCCTTGAGGATGTCCTGGATCTCGGGGTCGGGCTCGGCGTGCCCGAAGGCCTCTGGCGCATCCACGAGCGCGAGGTCTGGAAACGGCAGGTCCAGCGCCCGCGCGATGCCGCCGACGATGAGCTCCGCCAGGAGCGCGCGCGCGCCCTGGCCGGCTCCGCGAAACTTGGTGACGTACAGCCCGGCGTCGGTCTCGACGAGGGCGGGGAGGGAGCCGCCCTCCCGCAGCGGGGTGACGTAGCGGAGGGCTCGGTGCGTGGCGAAGGGCATCGGGCGCAGACCTCTTTCAGAGGTCCGAGTTCCGGGTTCTCGGTTCGGGGCTGCGCTAGAGGCCTCTGGCGCCAGAGGCAGAGCGGGCTCACCTTCCAGTCCCCAGTCCCCAGTCCCCAGTCCCTACACCATCGTCTCCGCGTTGCCTCGGCGCAGCAGCAGCAGGAAAAACGGGACGCCGCAAATCGCCGTGACCACGCCGACGGGCATCTCTTGCCCCGGCAGGACCACGCGCGCGGCGATGTCGGCCAGGAGCATGAACACGGCGCCGCCGCCGAACGCCAGAGGCACGAGGCGCCTGTGGCCCGGTCCGGCCATGAGGCGGATCGCGTGTGGCGCGATAAGGCCCACGAATCCGACGAGTCCCGCCGCCGCCACGAGCACGCCGGTGACGACGGCGGAGACCGCCAGAAGCCCCCGTTTGAGGCCTTCGACGGGCACGCCGAGCGCCATCGCGGGCTCCTCGCCTGTGGCCAGCAGGTCCAGCGGACGAGCGAGTGCCCACAAGACGGCGGCGCCTGCGGTGGAGACCGCCAGAGGCACGAGGACGCCAGGCCACGTCGCGCCCGCGAGCGAACCCAGAAGCCAGAACAAAACAGCGCGGAGCTTGTCGGGCTCGGGGCTCGCGAACGTCACAAACGCCGTCACGGCGCCCAGCAGCGCTGAGACCGCCACGCCCGCTAAGAGCAGCCGCGCCGTGGACAGCCTCGGCCCCTGGCGCGCGACGAGGAACACGAACGCGAGCGCGAGCCACGAGCCGACGACCGCCGCCAGAGGCATCGAGAACGCCTTGGTGAGAACGGGCGGCAGGAAGCCGAGGTAGAACAGCGCCGCGCCCGCGCTCGCTCCGCCAGAGGCGCCGAGCACGTACGGCTCCGCCAGAGGATTCCGCACGAGCGCCTGCATCGCCACGCCGATCACGGATAGGCCGCCGCCTACCGCGAGCGCGAGGATCGCGCGCGGCAGGCGGATCTGGTGCAGGATGGGCTCAGCCGCCCGGTCGCCCTCGCCGATGAGCGCCGCCCAGATCCGCGCCGGGCTCACGTTCGAGCTACCCACGAACAGCGAGAGCACGAACACGACGGCGCCGACGACCACGAGCCCGAGCACGACCGCGCGCAGCCGGGCCTCTGGCGAGACGGGCTCGTTCGGGAGATCCGAGGGCGCCTCTGGCGTCACGCCGCGCCAGAGGCGAACGCCTCGGGGTGCAACCGCCTTGCGATGGTTTCGAGCGCCTCGACCGTCCGCGGGCCGGGCCGCAGGATGGGGTCTGCGGGGATGCTGTAGACGCGCCCGTTCTGCACCGCCGAGAGTCCCGCGAGGGCGGGCGCGGCCTCGATCAGCCTCTGGCGCGCGTCGCCCTCGCCAGCGATCAGGATGACCTCGGGTGCGTTTTCCAGCACCCACTCCACGGACGGCGCCGCGGCGTCGCCCGAAAACGCGTCGGTGACGTTGTCGGCACCCGCCAGGCGGACGACTTCGCTGGCGTACGACTCGCGCCCGAAGGCGTACAACGCGCTGTTCTCGGCGCCGATGAGGAGCAGCACGCGCGGCCGTGGCATCGCGGCCGTCTTCGCGCGGACAGCGCCAACGCGCGCCTCGAACGCGTCGGCGGCGGCGGCTCCGCCAGAGGAGGCGAGAAGCGTGTCGAGCGTGCGGAGCGCCCGGGGGATATCGTCCACCTCGGCAAAGCGGAACGCGTAGGCGGGGATGCCGAGACCTGCCAGCGCGTCCAGGTCGGCGGGCGGGTTGAGGCCAACAACGCCGAGCGCGAGGCCGGGCCCGAGTTCGAGGATCCGCTCGCGGTCCAGCGGCAGCGAGGCGAACCGCGGCACGCCTCGGACCTCGGCAGGCCAGTCGTCGGCGGTCGCAACACCTGCGAGGCGGTCCACGCCTGCGGCGACGGCGATCATCTCCGTCAGGTTCGGCGCCAGAGGCACCACCGTTTCGGGCGCTCCCGCGAGGGAAACGCTGCGCCCGTCGTCGTCCGTGAACGTGCGCGGGCCCTCGGCCTCTGGCGAGGCGCACGCACCGAGCGCGAGGAGGCAAACCGCGAAAAGAAGGGAGCGGACGGGCATTGCAGAGACCGCAGAGCGGGCGAAATCGGGGCGCGGGTAACTTACCGACCCCACCCCCGGCGTCTGTGCGCTTCGCTTTCGTTCTCAACCCGGCGGCTCGCTCGGGCCGCGCGGCTCGCGATGCGGAGCCCATCCTCGCAGGCGCCCGCGCGCTGGGGATGGACGCGAGCCTGCACGCAACCACCGCGCCCGGTCACGCCACCGGTCTCGCCAGAGGCCTTGCGCACACGCACGACGTGGTGGTGGCGGTGGGCGGCGACGGGACGGTCCACGAGGTGATGGGCGGGCTCATCGGGACTGAGGCGGCCTTCGGCGTGCTCCCGCTCGGCACCGGCAACGACCTCGCCTGCGCGCTCGGCATGCCGACGCGGCTCCCGGCGGCGCTCGCGGCGCTCTCCAGCGCGGCCGATGGCGCCCCGCGCATGATGGACGTGGGACGCGTGCGCTGGACCGAGGAGGGCGGCGCCAGCGGCGAGCGCGTGTTCGCCAACTGCGTCGGCGTGGGGTTTGACGCGATGGTGGCCACCGAGGCGGCGCGCTACAAACGGCTCGGCGGGCGCGCGGCCTACCTCGCGGCCACGCTCCGCAGCCTGCGCCTCTGGCGCCGCCGCGATCTCGTCGTCGAGGTGCGCACGTCGGGCGGTGTGGAGTTGACGGCTGCTGGCGAGGTAGAGTCTTCGGGCGAGGACGCGCTCTTTTACCATGGCGCTTTTTTCCTCTGCGAGGTCGGCAACGGGCATTCCATCGGCGGCGGCATCCTGCTCACGCCAGAGGCCGTGCCGGACGACGGCGCGCTGGACCTCTGCCTCGCGCGGCCGCTCACGTTTGGGCGCATCGCGCGGGTCTTGCCTCTGGCGCTCAAGGGCGCGCACGTGGGCGAGCCTGAGGTCTCGATGGGGCGCGCCCAGCGCGTGTCCATCCGCGCCGTCCGCGGCGTGCTTCCCATCCACGCAGACGGAGAGGCCGTCGCGACGCGCGCCACGCGAGTCCAGACCGAGGTGCTGCCGGGCGCGATCCGCGCGCTCTGGGGGCCAGGCTCGGATCGGTAACGGGCTTCTGGCGCCAGAGGCATCGCAGAACCTGTTGGGCTCTAGTCCCCCGCGAGGAACGATTGCAGGCGCCAGCGGCCGCCGCCGTCTTCCCAGAACGCGGCGCGGTAGCCCACTGGGCTGAGCGCTTTCTGCGAGGCCACGTACGCGACCGTCGAATCTGGAAGCCGAACCATCCGCCAGCCGCCGCTTGGAGGAGAGAGGGCGGGCACGATGATGTGGCTCAGCCGCGCCACGATGGGCGCCGACATGCTGGGCCCCTCGCGCGCCGGCACGTTTTCGCTCACGATCGCGACGTTGGAGAACGGGTCCTCCTCGCCCGGCCACAGGCCGTACACGAACGGCGCCGTCACGGCCTCGTCTTCTTCCACGCTCCCGGCATCCAGCACGCCCGCGAGGACGCGCCACGGGTCGCGCCCCTCGGGCGGGTCCCCGCTGAACCACATCGTGCGGAAGCCTTCGGGACCACCGGGCTCGTCGCCAAAGGAGAGCCTCGCGCCAGCGGCCACGAGCCCGAGAAAGGCCGCCGTGTCCTTCCGCGCGACGGCGTCGCGCAACTCGGACCGGAAGCGCGGGAAACCGGGCACGTGCCTGCCGTCGTCCACGGGCACGAAGGAGCCGCGGAACGTGGGGACGGACGCCTCTGGCGGGGGCGGCGGGGGCTCGGGATCGGCGCAGGCGCCGAGGGCGAGCGCGGCGACCAGGAAAAAACGTGGGGACGCAGGCATGGGTGAGAGCAGCGTCAGGGTGAGGTGGAGTCTACGCCTGGCGCGGGTGCCCCGCCCCGGGACGGGTGATTACCGAACCGTTCGGGCTCCCAAACGGAGCCTCTGGCGCCAGAGGCCCGCCGCTGCTCGGACTCTGAACACAACCTCGGAGACGGAGCGGCGTACCATAGAGCCTCCCCTGCCACGTCTCCCATGCGCTTCGCCTTCGTCCTGATCGTTCTCGTCGCCCTCGGCGGCGTCCTGTTCGCCACCCAACCGACGAACCTGGAGGACATCGAGTTCGCCATCCCGTTCGTCAGCACGACGATTATCGGCATCAAGCTGTGGACCGTTCTCGGCGCGTGGGTGCTCGGGTTGTTCATGGGCTACCTCGCGGCCGTGCCGGGCGCCTTCTCGGCCAAGCGCCGCGCCAAGAAGCTGGAGAAGCAGATGACCGCTGTCCAGGCGCAGGCCGGTGAGACCGCCGCCGACGCCCGCGCCACCGCGGCCACGGCCCGGACGCCAGCGGCCCGCGCGATGGCGAACGAGACGGCCGAGGACGCGTCGGAAACGCAGCGCCTCGCCGACGAGGTTGCCCGCCGCACCGCTTCCATCTCCCGGGACGCCTGAGGTGGCGTCCCCACGTACCAAGCTCAAGTCCGCCACGCTTAAAAAGGCGGCTCGCACGCGGGCCGAAGCCCGCACCGTCCTCGACGAGGCGGAGCGCCTGCTCGGCCTCCCGTTCAAGCTTCTCGGGCGCCCTGGCACCCGGCTGGTCGAGAGCCAGAACCGGAACGCGGGCCGCCCCGCCGGAACGCTCGTCGAGCACCCCGACGCGGAGCCCGCTCGCGCCGAGGTCCGCCACTTTACCGCCGACTGGGCCGAGGCCAAGACGGTTGGCCAGATCGGGACGCCAGAGGCCCTCGCGCTCCGTCGCTTGGCCTCTGGCGAAGGCACGACGTGGATCAACGTGGACAGCGTGCGCGACGCGAAAGCCATCCGTGCCTTGGGCGAGGCGTTCGGCTTGCACCCGCTCGTGCAGGAGGACCTGGGCCACACCAACCAGCGGCCCAAGCTGGAGGTGTACGGCGAGCAGGCCTTCGTGGTCACGCGCATGGTGCTCCCGGAGACCGGCACCGTGGAGCAGGTCGCGTTCGTGCTCGGGCCGGGCTACCTCCTCTCGTTCCAGGAAGCCGCAGGCGACGTGTTCGACCCGGTTCGCCAGAGGATCGAGACCGAGGGCAGCCGCTTGCGCGGCGAGGGCGAGGACTACCTGCTCTACGCGCTGCTCGATCTCATCGTGGACGCGGCGTTTGCAACGGTGGAGAAGCTGGGCGACGCGACCGAGGCGTTGGAAGAGGCCGTGCTGGGCACACCCGGACCGACCGTCCGCGGCGCGATTGCCGGGCTCCGCCGCGAGATCCTCGTGGTCCGCCGTGCGGTCTGGCCGCTGCGCGAGGTCGTCGCCTCGCTCGCCCGTGCGGAGTCGGACTTGGTGACGGACAAAACTCGCCTGTTCCTCCGGGACGTGCAGGACCACGTGGTGCAGGCCGCGGACGCCTTGGAATCCCTGCGCGACGTGCTCGCGGGCGTCTCGGACCTTTACCTCTCGGCGGTCTCCGCGCGCCAGAACGAGGTCATGAAGGCGCTGACGGTGATCGGCGCGGTCTTCCTGCCCATCACGTTCCTGACAGGGCTGTACGGCATGAACTTCGAGAACATGCCGGAGCTGGCCATGCCGCACGCCTACCCCATCTTTCTCGTCGTGCTCGCGGTGATCTCGCTGGGCACGCTGCTCGTGTTCCGCACCAAGCGCTGGCTGTAGACATCGTAGGCGGGCGCCTCGCGAAAGGACCCGAGGCCTCCGGCGCCAGAGGCCGTGCTACCGTGCCAGCGTGACTTGGGCCGACGCGAGCCCTTCGAACTGGAGCAGGTACACGCCCGCGGGCGCATCGCTGCCCGAAGCGTCGCGGCCGTCCCAGGTGGCATCGGCGGAGGAGACCACCACGCGGCGGACCTCGCGGCCTCTGGCGTCGTGGACCACGACCTCGCCGCGGACGGCGCGGCCGAACGCGAGGCGAACCTCGCCCGAGGACGGGTTGGGGTAAGCGTCCAGGCGCAGCAGGCCCGAGGGCGGAGCCACTGAGGCGGTCGTAAACGTGTTGGCCCAGTACAGCAGGCCGCCTGCGTCGCTGCCCGCCACGAGGTCCACGAGCCCGTCGCCGGTCAGGTCGGCCGCGCGCGGCACGATGGTGAGGCGCTCGGCGTCGATCTCGCCAGCGGCTTGGTAGGCTGGTGCCGTCGCGCTGCCCACGTTGAGGTACACCGCGATGTCGCCAGGGGAGGAGCCGATCAGGATGTCGAGGTCGCCGTCGCCGTCGAGGTCAGCGGCGCTCGGGGCGCTCTCCTGGCCGACGTCGTCCGTGAGGCCGAGATCGTCGCGGAAGGCGAGGTCGGCGGGGCCAGGCGTGCCGTTGCTGGCCGTCGCGAAGGAGGCGGCCTCTGGCGTGCCGGCGTTGCGGTACAGGAACACGCGCCCGTTGCTCTCGCCGACGAGCAGGTCGAGGTCGCCATCACCGTCGATGTCCGCGAGATCGGGCTTCGCGTACTGCCCGGCGTCGATGCCGGCGTAGCGCTCGTCGCGGAGTTCGTAGACGGGCGCCGTCGCCGTGCCCGTGTTCTCGAGGAACGCCAGCCGCCCGTTGAAACCGCCGACGAGCAGGTCGAGATCGCCATCGGCATCTAGGTCCCCGAATGTGGGCGCGTAGCCGCCGAAGTCGTAGTCCAGCGCGAGCCAGTCCGGGTCCGTCAGCGCGAACCGGGGCGCGCCAGAGGTCCCGGTGTTGGTGTACAGCGTGAGGTTGGCGTCCGTGTTGCCGTCGCCGACGATCATGTCGAGGTCGCCGTCGCCGTCGATGTCCGCGAACGCCGGGACAGAGCGCCGGCCGTGGTCGATGCTGCGCAAGAGGCGCGTCGTCTGGATCTCGAAGGCCGGGTCCTCGGGCGTTCCGGTGTTGAGGAAGCTGACGATGTTCTGCGTCGGCGTGCGCGAGGTGACGCAGAGCCCGCCAAGGACGCCGACCACGAGGTCGAGGTCGCCGTCGCCGTCCGTGTCGCCAAAGGCCGCGGCGTTCTGCCCGCCCGGCGTGCTCGTGCCGGGGAACGACTCCGAGACGAGGTCGAACGCAGGCGCCTCTGGCGTGCCGATGTTGAGGAAGTAGAAGAGGTTCTCGCTGAAGAAGTCGCCCCAGAACAGCTCGGGGCCTCCAGACCCGGTGATGTCGGCCAGGGCGAGGGCGTTGGCGCCGTGGCGCGTGGCGCGTCCGGCCTCTGGCGTGATGCCGTAGACCGATCCGTAGGCGTCCCTACACTGCGGGCTGCCCTCGTAGATCTGAATGCCCTGCCACTCGGTCGTGATAAGCGAGAACTGCGGGATGCCATCCGCGAGGCCGACCATCTCGTAGAACGAGATCGTGCCCAGGTCCGCCTTGCCCACGATGAGGTCGAAGTCTCCGTCGCCGTCCACGTCCGAGAGGTCCGGTACGCTCGTGTCCTCGATCTGCACGATCTCGCCAGAGGCCAGGAGGAGCGGCTCGGCGCGGAGCGTGAACTGGGGCGACGAGGCCGTGCCAGTGTTCTCGAAGTAGCGCGCCTGTCCCGGGGCGCCTCGCGTGAGCAAGTCCGGGTCGCCGTCAGCGTCGATGTCCGCGAAGCGGTACCACGGGCCGGGCGTGATCCCCCCCAGCTTGCCCGTCTGCCACACCCAGCCGTCCGCGGTGTTGGCGTACACGTCGATGCCCGCGCCGCCGGTCGTGATCGTCAGGTCTGGCCGGCCGTCGCCGTTGAGATCGGTGAGTTGCGGGACCGGTGCCCAGTAGCCGCCGGTAAACGGCAGCGCCAGAGGCCCATCCGCGCCCTCGACCGGGAACGGCGTGGCGGTACGGACCAACGCCTCTGGCGTAAACGAGGCCTGTGCCATCGCGGGCGGCGCCGTGCTGCACCCGGTGGTGAGAGCGAGCAGGAGAAGCGGGAGGACGAAGCGCATCAGAGACGGGAGAGGGGCGAGGCCTCTGGCTCCAGAGGCTGAGGGCGCCAGGGGCGTGGAAGAGGGGCTAGCGCGGCTCGTAGAGCGCGAGGCCGGAGGCCCAGCGGCCGGTCTGGATCACGGCGATCAGGCTGCCGTCGCGGGCGTCCAGCATGGCGACGTTGCCGTAGAGGTCGTTGGGCTCTGGCGTGCCGTCGGCCTGGATAAAGCGGATGGAGGGCGTCCACGCGATCTCCGGCATCACCATGGCTGGCGTGGCGCCGGGGCTCGCGGCATCCGCGTCGTGGTCCATGCCCTCGTGATTCATCCCACCGTGGTCCATCTCGCCAG
This sequence comes from Rubricoccus marinus, assembly GCF_002257665.1. Lineage (NCBI taxonomy): Bacteria > Pseudomonadati > Rhodothermota > Rhodothermia > Rhodothermales > Rubricoccaceae > Rubricoccus > Rubricoccus marinus. Next base: position 983,450 of record NZ_MQWB01000001.1, read on the forward strand.
AGGCCTCTGGCGCTGCGGGTGGCATCGCGCCCATCATCATGGCGAAGTTGCGGCTGGAGACGAACAGCGTGCTGCCGTCGGCGGAGAGGGCGGAGCCGTGGACTTGGCTAAAGGGGAGCCCCGCGCCGCCGATCGTGCGCGTGACGGTGAGCGCCGCAGGGTCCACAACGGTGACCGTGTTGGAAAGCCGGTTGGGGACGTACACGGCGCTCCCATCCGGGGCGTAGACCGGGTGCCACGGCTGATCGCCGGTCGGGACGCTCCCGCGGACCGTCAGATCGCCAGAGGCGGTGTCGAAGTCGAACACGTAGAGCGCGCCGCCGGTCTGCGAGGTGAGGACGACCGTCTCGCCATCGGGAGAGACGGCGTAGTGCACAAAGGCGAGCGTGCCGGGCACGAGTTCCTGATCCACCAGGTCGCCTGTGGCCGCCTCGAAGACGTAGGCGGGCGTGGCGCCGCTGGTGGCGGTGAGTCCGGCGGTGAACACGTAGCGGCCATCGCGGCTGACGCCGAGCGCGTGCGGGTGCACGTCGGGCGTCTGGATGGTCTCGAAGGCGAGCGTGGAAGCGTTAAACCGCGCGATGCCGGACGATGTCGGGTCGGCGGAAAAGGACCGGCCGGCGAAAAGGCGCTGGTTCGCGGCGTCGAACGCCAGCATGCCAGGCTTCTGGAACGTGGCGTCGCCAGAGGGCGGCGTCTCGCTCGCGAGGAGGTAATCGGCATCGGCCGGGTCCATCGTGAGGCTCGACGAAAGCTTGAGCACCGAGCCTCCGCCGTCGCCCGCGATCAGCGCCACGTACCACGCACTGCCGTCGGGCGTGGCGATGACGTGGTGCGGCTTGGCGTCCGCTGGCTGTCCCAGCGCTTCGAAGTACACGTTGCGGATGATCCTCTGGCGGTCCACGTCCACGACCGAGACGCGGCCCGCGAGCTGGTTGCAGATGTAAAGCAGACGCGTGGCGTCCGCGTAGGCGGGCTGGCCGCTGGCGTTGGGCGCGCCGGCTTCGATCCAGCGCCGGATGTAGCGCTTCTCGTCGTCCTGAAGCGAGAGGAGTCTGGGAAACGGGTTGACGCTGTCGTCCGTGAGGGTCTCCTCCGCGAGACGCACGAGCAGGCTCGCGTCGGCGTCGAAGGGGATCAGGAAGCTGCTCGGTCCGGCATTCAAAAGCGCCGCATAGGTCACATCCGTCACCTCTGGCGCGAGCGCCTGCCGCGTGTTCAGGATCGGCCGCACGTAGCGCTCGAAGTTGAGCTCCGTGATCCCATCGAAGTCGACCGTGTCGGGGTCGATTACCGGCTCCGGGCAGTCCACGCCGCCGGGGCACTCCGCCAGAGGCGCCGTGGAATCACAGCCTGCGAGCGCGACGGCGAGAAAGGCGGGGAGGAGGACGAGCAGTCGCATGGGATCGTGCGGGGGGGCAGGCTGCAAGATCGGGGCTGGCGGGGCGCCGTGCCGTAGGACCCCATCAAAGAACGCCTCTGGCGCGGGCGTCGCGCCAGAGGCTGATGGGGTGGCCGGACGTCGCCGCGTTACGCGGGCGCGTCGCCTTTGGAGAGGTCCGGCGCGATGTTCGCCGACCGGCTCTCGGGGTCGCCGATGGTGCCGTCAACGTCGGTCGAGATGCCCTCGATTTCGTCGGGGCGGGAGCCGCCCTGGAGCGCGATGCCGGCAGCCTTGAGGTAATCGCCCAACCGCGTCAGCGGGCCGACGAGGTGCGCGGCGTCGAGGGTGCCGGCGGCCTCGCGGGTGTGGGCACCCAGCGTCTCCATCGTTTTGCCGATGTCGGCGCCAGAGGCGGGGCCGTCCTGCGTCTGGCCTTCGAGTTGGAGTGCGAGCCGGTTGAGCCCGTCGCGGATGCCCTTGAGATCAGGCCGGTCCTCGGCCTCAATCTTGGCGATCCAGCCTCTGGCGACGCTGACGCCGCTCTCGCGCGAGAGCGTAGAGGTCAGGCCGTCCTTAAAGGCTTCGAGTGTGCTGAAAATGGAGATGCCGTCCTCGGTAGGGCGGTCTTCCTGGGGGACGTGTTCGGACATGAGAGGGGAGAAAGCAGAAGGGAGGCCTCTGGCGGGAGCCGTCTCGCGCCAGAGGCTGAAAACAGAAGGGGAGCGCGGCTAGGCGCCCAGCATGGACGCGCCGCGGTCGAGCGCCGCGCCGAGAGCCTGAAGCCGACCGGCCAGCGCCCCATCGCCAGAGGCGGAGTCCACCGTCGCGGTGGAGAGGTCGCGCAATGACGCACCGATGGCGCGGCCGTCGAGGCGATCCGCGCGCAAGAGGCCGCCGAGGTGCGCCAGGCTGCTGGAGATCTCAGTGAGGCCGGCGTCGGCGCACGCGGCCTGCCAGTGGTCAATCAGGCCGAGCGCCGTCGTGGGCGTAATGCCCGTCAGGCCGCTGGCGAGAGCGGACTCGGTGCGCGCGAGCGCATCGACGTGAGGAGTCTCGCTCATGCGTTGCCGCCTCGGAGGGCGGAGCCGGCGTGGCGGAGAAGAGAGCCGAGACGCTTGAGGCTGTGTTTCAGCACCTCCTCAGCGTCGTCGGCCGAGGCTTCGGTCATTTCGCCAAGGCGCACCATGATCTCGCCGACCTGGTCGCCGTTGACGCCCTCGCCGGTAAGCGAGGCGTGGAGCTCGCCGAGCCCTTCAGCGATCGGGAGGAGGCCGCTCTTTTCGGTCGCCTCGATCTCGCGCTTCCAGTCGTCGATCCGGTTGACGGCTTTGGAAAGCGAGAGCTGGCCGATGCCACCTTCTAGGTCGTCGATTGTCGCCTGAAGCTCGATGTTGTGGGTGTCTGTGGGGATGGGGTCCATGAGAGGGGAGAAGCGAGGGGAAGAGAAATGGGTGCCAAAGGCCCGGCGTGTCCGGGGCCTCTGGCGAGAGGCCTATGCCTCGGAAGGCTCCGACGGCGCGGGGCTGGGAGTGTTCTCCGGTAGGCCGTCGCCAGAGGCCGGCGGGAAGCCGGACGGCTGCGGGATGCCGCCGTCGTCCAAGAACATGTCGAGGGCGTTGCGAGCTACCTGCCGCGTCGTAAAGCCGTCGCTGAGCGCGCCGATCACGCCGCCCACGAGGGGCACGCCGCGCAAGAGGCGCCGCTTGGCGACGGAGCTCGCGGCCTTTTTAGCGCCCCACTTCGCGGCGCCGGCGGCGACGGAGATGGCGGCGTTGAGGCCCTTCTCGGCGAACTTGAGGCCGATGCGGTCGAAGGTTTCCTGCTCGGCGTCGCGGACGGGGCCGCTGGCGGGGTCCGGCGAGGCGCCGATCAGGCATTCCAGCACGCGCGACCGGATCAGGTCATCGGAGGGGTCCTTGCCTGCCAGCGCGGCGACGCTGGCGGCCATGTGGATCTGGAGCATCGCCACGCCGCCGAGGTTGGCCGGGAGCGTGATCGGCAGCGTGAGCCAGCCGCCGAGGCCGCTGGCGAAGCCAGTCGCGCTGGAGAGCGCGATGTGCGTGTTGACGAGCTTCTCGGCGCGCTCGCGCGGGGAGTTGGCCTCGTCGTTGAAGCGGGCAGCAAAGGCCTCAGGCGTGCCGAGAACGGGGAGGCCGTCGATGGCGCGGGGATAAAGGCGGTCGAGGACGAATTGGCGAACGGCTTGCATGACGGGTTCAGGCGGGATGGGAGAGGGCGCGGTCGAGTTCCCTTTCGATCTCTCGGTGGAGTTGGTTGCGGAACGGGCGCGCGAGCAGGCCGAGCGAGGCGGTGACGCGAACGTCGTGCTCGCCCACAGCCAGTTCGCCTTTGACGCCCGCGCCGCGGACGCGGAGCTGATCGCCGGACCACTCGGAGCGGATCCGGTATTCGTCCTTCAGGCGCGCGGCGACGGCGTCGGCCGCGCGGCGGGCGCCGTCACGGCCGAGGGTGTGGGGACGGGTGAGATCGATGTCGGGCACGACGAGCGGAAGAGAGGGGACGTGTGCAACGCGCGGCCTCTGGCGGGGTTCGAAGGGATGAGGGATGAGGGATGAGGAGGGGCGCCGCCCGATTTGTTCCGCCTCTGGCGCCAGAGGCCGAGCGCGGCACCGAACGGTTTAGGACCTGGACCCGACTGGCACGGCTCCTCGCGGCTACCCCTACCGCATCACGCAGTACGCATCCCACCCGAAGCGCCAGAGGCCCGCCCGGCTACTATCTCCCAGTCCCTATCTCCCGGCGCCCAGTCCCCAGTCCCCGCCAGAGGCCGGAACGCCTCGGCCTCTGGCGGGTGCGAGAGACACACGAGACCGCACACGACGATGAGGATCCGCTACGGCCCCTGGGACGACGAGCGACACGGCGACAACCGCCCCGCGTTCGACAAGCTTTACGACCTGTTCCAGCAGCTCTTGCTCCACACCGGCGGCGACGCTGATGAGGCGCTCCGCTGGCTGACCGCGCTAGACGAGAAGTACGGCCTGACCGACGATGAGATGGGCATGGGCGACTTCATCGAAGAGCTCAAAAACCGGGGCTACATCGACCGCGACGAGGAGACCGGCGTGGTCCAGATCACCGCAAAGGCCGAACGCGGCCTGCGCGAGCGGTCGCTGGAGGACATCTTCGACCAGCTCAAGAAAGGAGGCAAGGGAGACCACAAGACGCCGTTTTCGGGACTGGGCGACGAGCGTCAGCCCGAGACGCGCCCGTACGCTTTCGGCGACGACGTCTCCAACCTCGACGTGACCGGCACGCTCTCCAACGCCTTCCGCCACGGCTCCGGCATCGGCGCCGACTTTCGCGTGCGCGAGGACGACTTCCAGGTCTTCGAGACGGACCACCACGCCAGCATGGCGACGGTCCTGATGATCGACCTTTCGCACTCGATGATCCTCTACGGCGAGGACCGCATCACGCCCGCCCGAAAAACGGCGCTGGCGCTCGCGCAGCTCATCACCACGCGCTACCCCAAGGACACGCTGGACATCGTGGCCTTTGGCAACGATGCATGGGAGGTCGAGATCAAGGACCTGCCATACCTCAACGTCGGCCCGTTCCACACCAACACGCGCGCCGGGCTCCAGCGCGCCCGCGACATCCTTCGCCGGCGGAAAAACCGCAACAAGCAGATCTTTATGATCACCGACGGCAAGCCGTCGTGTCACTTCGAGAACGGCCGGATGTACCGCAACGCGTACGGGTTGGACCGAAAGATCATCAACAAGGTGCTGGACGAGGGCGCCATCTGCCGCCGCGAGGGCATCCCGATCACGACGTTCATGATCGCCAAGGACCCGTACCTCCAGGGCTTCGTCCGCGAACTGACCGAGGTAAACCAGGGCCGCGCGTACTACGCCGGCCTGGACGACCTGGGCGGCTTTCTGTTCGAGGACTACGTCCAGAACCGCCGCAAGACCGTGCGGTAGCCGAGGCCTCTGTCGCGCCGCCAGAGGCTCTGCGTCAACACCCGGGCTCGGCTGTTCGGGCCCGGGCTTCTGGCGCGAAGGCGGGCCCCTAGTGGGATGCAGGATGGGCCTCGTGCTCGCGCCAGAGGGCTCGGCGCCAGAGGAGAACTGAACCGCAGACCGGGTCGCGCGTCTGCTGGCCTGCCCCTCATCGCTTTTCCTCTCCCATGCCCGTTCCGGATCGTCTCGTCGCCATCGGTGCGTCTGCCGGCGGCGTCGAGGCTCTCGCCAACTTCCTCGTCCAACTCGACGCGGACTTTGTAGCTCCTATCGTCGTCGTGCTGCACGTTGGGGCCACCGCCAGCGGCGAGTTCGTGCGCGCGCTGGACCGCTCGGGGCCTCTGGCGGTCACGCTGGCGAAGGACGGCGAGCCGCTCCTGGGCGGGCATGTGTACGTCGCTCCGCCGGATCATCACCTTCTCGTCTCCGGGAGGACGTGCGTGGTGGCGCACGGGCCGAAAGAGAACCGGTCACGCCCGGCCATCGACCCGCTGTTCCGGTCCGCGGCCGTCGCCTACGGGCCGGGAGCGCTCGGCGTGCTCCTGACGGGCTACCTAGACGATGGCGTGGCCGGGCTGGGTGCCATCTTGCGGATGGGGGGCACGGCGATCGTGCAGGATCCCGCCGACGCCGACTTCCCAGACCTCCCGCGGAACGCGCTCGCGCGGCTCACCGTGGACCACGTGTTGCCAGTCCTGAAGATGGGGCCGGTCGTCCGTCGTTTGATCGCCGCACCCATGCCCGCAGAGCCTGCCCACGACGACACCCGCGAGGGTCTCGTCGCCGAGACGAAGATCTCGACCGAGGCCGAGAGCCACGTCGCGCGAGAGGAGCGCCTGGGCGATCTCGCGCCGTACGCCTGCCCCGAATGCCACGGGCCACTCTGGAAGTTGGACGATCCCGACGTGCGCCGCTTCCGCTGCCACGTAGGCCATGCGTACACGGAAACCACGCTGGCCGATGCGCAGGCGGACGCGACCGAGCGTGCGCTGTGGGCCGCGCTTCGGTCGCTGGAGGAGCGCGCCAACCTCCTCTCCTCCATGAACGAGGACGCGCGCGAGCGGGGGATGGGCATCGGAGGGTTCGAGGAGCGCGCCGCCCAAGCCCGGGAGCACGCCGACCAACTCCGCAGCCTCCTCCTTCAGGGCCAGTAGGGTTTTCCTCTTGCGCTTCGCGGCCCGAGGGCTCGTGCGGCCCGAAGTTGGCCTCTGGCGCCCGCCGCGCCTGGACCCGCTCGGACCCGCTATGTACCTCGTCGCCGCCTTCTACCGCTTCTCCTCGCTGCCCGACTTCGAGGCCCTCCGCGCGCCGCTGCTCGCGCTCTGCCACGACCGCAACGTGCGCGGGACGATCCTGCTCGCGAAGGAAGGTGTCAACGGCACCATTGCGGGCCCGGCCTCTGGCGTCCACGCCGTGCTCGCGCACCTCCGGGCCGACCCGAGGCTGGTCGAGTTGGAGCACAAGGAGTCGCACGCCGAGACACAGCCGTTCCGCAAGATGAAGGTGCGCCTCAAGAAAGAGATCGTCACGATGGGCGTGCCCGAACTGGACCCCAACGAGACCGTCGGTACCTACGTCCCGCCAGAGGCCTGGAACGACCTCATCTCAGACCCAGACGTGGTCCTCATCGACGCGCGCAACGACTACGAGACGGCCATCGGCACGTTCGAAGGCGCCATCGACCCGCACACCAAGAGTTTCCGCGAGCTGCCCGGCTGGCTGGAGGAGCAGGAGGCGCTCAAAGAGAAGCCGCGCGTCGCGATGTTCTGCACCGGCGGGATCCGCTGTGAGAAGTCCACGGCGCTGCTCCGCGCCAGAGGCTTCGAGGACGTGTACCACCTCCAGGGCGGCATCCTCAAATACCTCGAAGAAGTGCCGGAGGAGGAAAGCCTCTGGCGAGGCGAGTGCTTCGTGTTTGACGAACGCGTGAGCGTCGGTCACGGCCTGGAGCCGGGCGATTACGTCCTCTGCCGCGCCTGCGGCGATCCGGTCTCGGCGGAGGACCGCGAGAGCCCGCAGTACGAGCGCGGCGTGAGTTGCCCCCGGTGCCACGACCGCTACTCCGAGGAGGACCGCGAGCGGTTCCGCACGCGCCAGAGGCAGATGGACGCGGAGGGGAGGGGGCCTGCCTCTGGCGCCAGAGGCGAACCCGCGTAGGGGCGAGGTTCGCCTCGCCCGTGCAGCACCAGTCCCAACAGGGCGAGGCGAGCCTCGCCCCTACACGATCTGCCTTCTGCGGCCGGCCTCTGGCGGCCTACTGGCCCCCAACGCTGCGGCGGACGGCACGGCGCGGTCCCTCGCGTACCTCATCCCCGGCCGGTGCCGGTGCCGCCGTGCGCTCGCCGGTGCTCGGCGTCGCGCCGTAGAGGCCTGCGGGCTGCACGCCGTACGGCTGCGCGTCCTCGTTCCGCGGCAGCGGCACCATGCGCACGTCGTACTGCATCTGCGGCGCGAAGTTGGCGATCGCGACTGTCCCGCCGTCTGTGTTGCCGCCGAACATCCGGCGCACATCGTTCATGACGGTTGGCTGGGCCTGCACCTCGCCAGAGGCCTGCACGCTTTGCAGCGGCGCGAGGACGACGGGGATCTGCGGGTCGAAGGCCACGTTGCCGCTCATCGTCGCGCTGAGGTCGTCCTCCACGTCGTACAGGTCGAGGACGAGGTAGCGCGGGTTCGTCCCGAACTTGCCGGCCACGACCGCGGCCTCTGGCGCCGACTGGTTCCACAACGCACCGTTGAGGAAGAACAGGTTTTCGCGGATGGTGAGCTCGCCGCTGTCGCCGTCGGGCCAGTCGTGCTGGAAGACGCCGCCGGGGTTGTAGGCGAAGAGGTTGCGCTCGAACGCCGCCGCCGCGAACGACTGATCCGTGTGGAGCTCGATGGCCGAGACGTTGGACGAGGTCTGGTCCGGGTTGTACGGCCAGTTGAGCACGAACGAGTTGTGCCGCACGACGAGCTTGCCGAACGTCCGCAGCTTCGAGGGGTAGATCTGCGTCTCGAACGCGAGGAGGTTGTTGAGGAAGAAGTTGTTCGTGATGTGGACCTCCGCCTCTGGCGAGGCCGGCGTGATGGTGAGGCGGACCGCCGCGTGCGCGCCGTTGAGGAAGATGTTGTCCGCGACCGTCAGCCGGTTCACCGTCGCGCGGCCGAACGACATGAGCGGGTAGCTCCGCGACTGCCCTTTGAGGATGCTGTTGGTGCGCGCGTCGTACGCGTTGGACGGCGCCGCATCCAGGACCAGGCCGCTCACGACCAACTCGTTGAGCACGGACTTGTCCGTCATCTGGAAGATGTCGCCATCGCGGCCGTAGACCGTCGTGAGGCGGACGGGGAAGCCAAACGGCTGGCGCCCGGAGAAGTCATCGTTGAAGCCGCCGAGCACTTTGAGCGTGCCGTTCGGGCTCTCGATCTTCGGCACCTTCCAGACACCAGAGGAGAACTGACCGGTGTACTCGCCGCCTGCGATGCCGACGAGGACGGTGAGCCCGTCGGTCTCGTTCATCAGCTCGGCCGCTTTCTCCAGGCCGCGCCAGAGCTTGCGCTCCACGAAGATGGTGGAGCCGTTCGCCTTGCTCTCCGCCGCCGTGTAGGCCGGCGTTCCACGGTCGGCGACGAGCACGAGGAGGGTGGAGGCGTCGGCCTCGGGCAGGCCCGGGTAGGCCTCTGGCGTGATGGGAGCCGCGGCGGCGAGCGCCAGCGGCGCGGCGGCGAGCAGCGCCAGAGGCGCGAGGAGTAGAAGGAAAAGGCGTCGGGTCCGCATAGCGAGGGGGGAGGGGGCTACTCTGCCATGCGTCGTTCGGCGCCGCACCGGACCATCTGCCCCTCCCTCGTTTCCGCCATGTCCGTCCGTCCCAAGAAAGGCCTGGGCCAGCACTTCCTCGCCGAGCCGTCGGTCGTCCGCCAGATCGTGGACGCCGTGAACGCGCCGCCAGAGGCGCAGGTCGTCGAGATCGGCCCCGGAGAGGGCGCCATGACGGGTGCGCTCCTGGCGCGCTACCCGGACCTCATCGCGCTGGAGATCGACGGCGAGGCGATTGCGCACCTCCGCCAGAAGCACCCCACGCTGGACCTCCGCGAGGGCGACGTGCTGGACGTGGATTGGGCCGCACTCGCGCACTCGGCCGGGGCCGCCGCCGAGGCCTCTGGCGCCAGAGGCGAGAGCGCCGCGCGCCTCCACATTGTCGGCAACTTGCCGTACTACATCACCTCGCCCATCCTCTTCTCGCTCCTGGACGCGCGCGAGCACGTCGCGCGGGCGGTCGTGATGGTGCAGAAGGAGGTCGCGGACCGGATCGTGGCGCCCGAGGGGAGCAAGACGTACGGGACGCTCTCGGTGTACTTCGCGCTGCTCGCGCGCGCCGAACTCCTCTTCGACGTGGACCGCCGCGCCTTCCGCCCGCCGCCCAACGTGGAGAGCGCCGTCGTCGCGATTGACTTCACGAACCCGCCAGAGGCGGGGCTAGATTCCGCCGCGCTCCGCCGCGTCGTCCGCGCGGCGTTCGGGCAGCGCCGCAAGATGCTGAGGAACAGCCTGAGGCCTCTGGCGCAGGAGACGGCGCGCGAGATCCCCGAGTGGGCCGCGACGCTGCGCCCGGAGCAGGTCTCGCCCGCCGACTTCGTCCGCCTTACCCACGCCTTTTTTTCGCCGTGACCGAGCCCACGACCCTGCCCGCGCCAGAGGCCCCGCCTGGGTCCGGCACCGCCTTCGAGGTCGACGACGAGCTCGTCCGCAACGTCGGCGTGCTCGTGGACGAGGGGCAGCGCGGCATGGTGCTCAACCTCGTCGCCGACCTCCGCCCGGCGGACCTCGCGCGGATCGTGGCGCACCTGCCTCTGGCGGACGCGCGGACGCTGTTCGACTGGATCCCGAGCGAGCAGACGGCCGACGTGCTGCCCGAGCTGGAAAGCGCGCTCCGCGGCGACCTCCTGGACGACCTCACCTCGCCCGAGATCGCCGCGCTCCTGGACCAGCTGGAGACCGACGACCAGGCCGACGTGCTGGGCGACCTCGCGGAGACCGACTCCGCGATGGCGGACGCGGTCCTGCCGCAACTGGAGGACGCCGCCGATGTCCGCCAGCTCCTCACCTACGGCGACGAGACCGCGGGCGGCCTCATGTCCACGGAGTACGTGGCCGTGCTGGAAACCGCGACCGTCGCCGAGGCCACCGAAGAGGTCCGCCGCCTCGCCGAAACGCTGGACGACGTCTACGTCGTCTACACCATCGACGCCAGAGGCTGCTTTGTGGGCTTCGTGACGCTGAAGCGGTTGCTCCTGGCGCCCTCGCGCACGCCTCTGGCGAAGATCGCCGAGACCGACGTGGTAACGGTGGAGGCGGACCTGGACCAGGAGGAAGTCGCCCGCATCATGGAGCGGTACGACCTCATCGCGCTGCCGGTCGTGAGCGCGAATGGTCACCTCCTGGGCCGCATCACGATTGACGACGTGGTGGACGTGATCCGCGAGGAGGCCGAAGAGGACCTCCAGCGCGCGGTCGGTATCACCGGCGACGAAGAGATCTCGTCCAGCATCTTCGCGGTGTCGCGAGGGCGCCTGGTGTGGTTGCTGCTCGGCCTGGGAGGCGCGTACATCTCCGGCCTCGTCATCGTCGGATTCGAGGACGCGCTGCAAGTCGCGCCCGTGCTCGCGCTGTTTATCCCCATCGTGATGGCGATGGCCGGCAACGCGGGGATTCAGAGCAGCGCCATCGCCGTGCAAGGCCTGGCCTCTGGCGACATCTGGCGCTCCGACCTCGTGCGGCGCATCGGCAAAGAGCTGGGCGTGGCGCTGATCAACGGGTTGGTCCTTTCGGTTGCGCTCGCGCTCATCGTCGTCGCCAGCGGCTTCGGCGACGACACGTCGCGGCTGGCCCTCACGGCCGGGCTCGCGCTCATGGTCGTGATCGTGCTCTCCACGCTTGTCGGCGCAACGGTGCCTCTGGCGCTGTCCCGCATTGGCATCGACCCCGCGCTCGCGATGGGGCCGTTTATCACGGTCTCGAACGACATCCTCGGCCTGACCATCTTTTTCGCCGTCGCGACCGTCTTGTACCTCTAGCGACCGCTCCTCCGGCGGCGCGCCGGGTGAGTCCTCGCGCTGGCGGATCAGGCGGGCCTCTCGCGAGGGGCCCGCCGCACGATCGGCAGGCGCTCGTCGTTTATTGAGGGCGATCCCACCTCACATCATGTCCCGCCCGCCCGGCCCCCCGCTCACCGAAGCCCTCCGCCGCGCGCAGAGCGGCGACGAGGTCGCGATGGACTCGCTGCTCCCGTTCGTGTACGACGAGCTCCAGTCTCTCGCGGCGCAGCAGCTCCGGCAGGAACGGTCCGCGCACACGCTCAACGCGACGGCGCTGGTACATGAGGCGTACCTCAAGCTGATCAACCAGCGCGACGCCAGCTGGCAGAACCGCGCCCACTTTTTCGGCATCGCATCCATCGCCATGCGCCGCGTGCTGATCCAGTACGCCGAGCGGCGGGGGGCGGCCAAACGGGGCGGGGGCGTGGCCGCGGTCACGCTAATCGAGGACGGCATCGCGCGAGAGGCCCCTACCGAGCACCTGCTCGCGCTCGACGAAGCCCTGACGCGCCTCGGCGTGTTCGCCGAGCGCGCTGCCCGCGTGGTCGAGATGCGCTTCTTTGGTGGCCTCAGCCAGGACGAGATCGCCGAAGCCCTCGGCGTCTCCGTCCCCACCGTGCAGCGCGATTGGAAAACCGCCCGCGCGTGGCTGGCCCGCGAACTGAGCGACGACGTGTTCACGCCAGAGGCCTCCTGATCTCTCCTGCGGCCCTCGCCGCATTCCCCTCCCCGCATGACGCCCGACCTCTGGTCTAGAGTCCAGGACCTCTTCCTCGCCGCGCAGGAGCAGCCTGAGGCGCAGCGGGCGAACTTCGTGCGGCGCGAAGCGGCGGGCGACGAGCCTCTGGCGCGCGAGGTGCTCTCCCTACTGGGTGTGGACGCATCCGGCGTGCTGGAAGGCAGCGCAGTAGAGGCGCTCGGTGACGAGGGGCTGCGCGAGATCACGAGCGGGCTGGCCGTCGGCGAACGCCTCGGTCCGTACCGGATCGGCGAGGAGATCGGGCGCGGCGGCATGGGCACCGTGTACCGCGCCGAGCGCGCCGACGGGGCGTTCGAGCAGACCGTCGCGCTCAAGCTGGTCAAGCGCGGGATGGACACGGACGCCGTGCTGCGGCGCTTCGAGGCCGAGCGGCGGATCCTCGCGCGGCTGGAGCACCCCGGCATCGCGCGGCTCCTGGACGGTGGGCAGACCCGGGACGGCCGCCCGTACCTCGTCATGGAGTACGTAGAAGGCGAGCCGATCACGGACTACTGCGACCGCCAGAGGCTGGGCGTGGACGCGCGCCTCGCGCTGTTCCGACAGGTGTGCGAGGCCGTGCAGTACGCGCACCACCGGCTCGTCGTCCACCGCGACCTCAAGCCCGGCAACGTGCTCGTGGCCTCTGGCGACGCCGGGCCCCGCGTCAAGCTCCTCGACTTCGGCATCGCGCGGCTGCTCACCGACGATGCGGAAGAGCCGCTGACGGTCCTCACCGCGCCCGGACAGCTGTTGCTCACGCCCGAGTACGCCGCCCCCGAGCAGGTCCTCGGCGGCACGATCTCGACCGCGACCGACGTGTACGCGCTGGGTGTGTTGCTCTACGAACTCCTTACCGGCCGGCGCCCGTACACGTTCGACGCGCGTACGCCGGGCGTGATCGAGCACGTCGTGGCGACGGTCCAGCCGCCGCGGCCGAGCACGGTGGTGGGCACGCCGCCCGACGCGCCCACGCCGCCAGAGGCCTCTGGCGAGGCGGACTCCGCCAGAGGCGCTAGGCCGAGCGGCACGCAAAGCCTCAGAGGCGACACGATGGACACGCACGGCTCCACGGTGGACCGCTTGCGTCGGCGCATCGCGGGGGACTTGGATGTGATCTGCTTGATGGCGCTCCGAAAGGAGCCGGAGCGCCGGTACGCGTCGGTAGAGGCGCTCGTGGGCGACCTCAAGCGCCACGAGGAAAGCCTGCCGGTTCTCGCCCGGCCGGACACGGTGGGCTACCGCGCGCGCTCGTTTGCCCGCAGGCACCGCGTGGGGCTCCTGGCGGCCGCGACCTCTGGCGCGGTGATCGCGCTCGTGACGGCGGCGGCGTTTGTGCGCGTGGGCGCGGAGCGCGACCGAGCCGAGACCGAGGCGCAGACGTCCTCGGAGGTGTCGGCGTTGCTCGCGGGCATCTTCACCGGCGCCGATCCCACACAGACGCGGGGCGCCGACGTGACCGCGCGCGAGTTGCTCGCGGCGGGAATCGACCGCGTGCGAGCCGATCTAGCGGACGAGCCCGAGGTGCAAGCCCACATGCTCCACTCCATCGGCGACGTGTACTCCCGCTTGGACGAGTTCGAGGCGGCGGAGAGCGCGCTCGATGAGGCGCTCGCGTTACGCCGAAGGGTGCACGGGACGAACCACCCCAACGTGGGCGTAACGCTCGGCGCGCTCGGTCACTTGTACGAGCGGCAGGGGCGCTACGCCGACGCCAGAGGCGTCAACCAGCAGGCGTCCGATATTCTCCACGAGCACGCCGGTACGCACAAGGCCGAGCTCGCGGATGTGCTCCACAACCTCGCGCACTCCGAGATGCGGCTTGTCGAGGTGGAGAGCGCTCTGGCGCACATCGAGGAGGCCATCGCACTCAAGCGCGAGGTGTTTGGGCCGCGCTCTGCCGAGGTCGCGTACAGCATGAACGTGCTCGGCGACGTGCTGAACTTCGCGGACCGCCTGGACGAGTCCGAGGCCGTGCACCTCGAAACGCTCGCGATCCGCGAGGAGACCATCGGGACCGAGCACATGCACACGTCCCACACGTACCACAACCTCGCGGCGACCTATCGCGAGATGGAGCGCTGGCCCGAGGCCGAGCGCTTCTACCGCGAGGCGCTCCGCGTCAAGCGCATCCATTACGGCGAGGGCGGGCTGGAAACGGCGCAGACGGTCAGCCAACTCGGTTACTCCGTGGCCATGCAGGGCCGGTTCGATGAGGCGGAGCGGCTGCACAGCCAGGCGATCGCTACGGTCGGGCGCGTGGGCAACGCGAATGGCTCCATCGTGGCGCCCATGCTCGCCCGGCGCCGGGAGGTGCTGATGGAGGAGGGGCGGTACGCCGAGGCCGAGGCGGCCGGCCGCCAGGGGCTCCGCCTCTGGCGCGAGTCCATCGCCGAGCCGACGCCCTGGGTGCCCCGCTGGGTGCTGGGTATCGGCGCCGCCGTGGCCGCCCAGGGCCGGAACGCCGAAGCCGCCCGCCTCATCGAGCAAAGCCGCGGGCTGTGCAGCAGCCTGGCGCACGAGCGCCAGCGGCTCACCTGCGTTGCCGACGCCGACGCCGCGGCGGCAGACCTCGGCGCCTGAGAGCGCCTCGCCCCCAGTGTCTTGTCATCGCGAGCGAAGCGCGGCGATCTCGCGACGCCGACGCAGGCTTGGCGGAATGCCGTATCGCCGCGCTCCTCGCCAGAGGCCTGGCCTCTGGCGCCATTCGCGCGAGCTGGCCGCCAGAGGCCGCATCCACGGGGCGCAAACTGGCGATCTTCAGCGCCCTCTTCCCTCCCGATATGTCCACGCTTACTGCCGTCCGCAAAGGAAACGTCGTCGCGATCGCGTCCGAGGCGCTCACCACGTTTGAAGACACGCGCCTGCCGTTCGACAACGACGCGGCGCCCGAGAAGATTTTCGCCGTCGAGACGACGCAGGGCACGGCGTACGTGGGCGTGGTCGGGTACACGGCGCACTTCCTGGTGCTCAAGCAAGCCCTGGAAGACTTCTCCAGCAGCGACGAGGGGCTGGACCTGTCCTCGCGAGAGGCCGTCTTCGAGACGTTCCGCCAGCTCCATCCCATCCTGAAGGAGAGCTACTTCCTGCTCCCGGAGTCCGGCCAGGAAGGCGACCCGTACGAGTCCAGCCAGGCCTCGGTCCTGATCGCGAGCCCCGGCGGCATCTTCGGCGTGTACGACATGCGCGAGGTGCACGGCTACAAGCGCTACTGGGCGATGGGCTCCGGCTACCCGTACGCCCTCGGCGCGATGTGGGCGCGCTACGACGACCTGGAGCCGGGGCCTCTGGCGACGCTCGGCGCCGAGGCGGGCATCGCGTTCGACCGGTCGAGCGACGGCCCGGTCATGGTCTACGAGGTCGCGCTCGCACCAGGCGAGTAGGAGGTGCGGCCGGTCGCCTCTGGCGCCAGAGGCTAGGCGAGGATCGCGTCGATGCGCGCGATCTCGTCCTCCGCCAGAGGCGGCTGGGACAGCATCGCCACGGCCTCCTCGATCTGCTCCGCGCGGCTGGCGCCGATCAGTGTGGACGTGACCTCGGGGCGGCGGCGCGTCCACGCGAGCGCGAGCTGCGCCATGCTCTGGTTGCGCTCACGGGCAATCTCGCGGAGTGCGCGGACGATTCCAATGACGTCGTCCGTTACCTGGTCCTCGCGCAAGAAGCCCGAAGCCTTCGCGGCACGCGAGTCTTCCGGAATACCGTCCAGGTACTTGTCGGTCAGAAGTCCCTGCGCCAGAGGCGAGAACACGATGGCGCCGACGCCCTCGTCTTCCAGCACGCCAAACAGCTCGGCCTCTGGCGCGCGCTCCAACATGGAGTACTTGGGCTGGTGGATCAGGAGCGGTGCGCCCATGTCTTCCAGCAGTGCCGCCGCCTCGCGGGTGGCCTGGGGCGGGTAGTTGGAGATCCCCGTGTAGATAGCCTTGCCGGCGTGGACGGCGTGGGCCAGCGCGCCCATCGTTTCCGCCAGAGGCGTCTCGGGGTCGTAGCGGTGGCTGTAGAAGATGTCGACGTAGTCGATCCCCATGCGCGAGAGGCTCTGGTCCAGACTCGCGAGGAGGTACTTCCGCGATCCCCACTCGCCGTACGGCCCGGGCATCATGCGGTAGCCGGCTTTGGTCGAGATGAGAAGCTCGTCCCGGTACGGCGCGAGGTCTTCGGCGAGGATGCGGCCAAAGGTTGCCTCGGCGGAGCCAAACTCGGGGCCGTAGTTGTTCGCGAGGTCGAAGTGCGTGATGCCGAGGTCGAAGGCGCGGAGCGCCATCGCGCGGGCGTTCTCGTAGGGGTCTACGCTCCCGAAGTTGTGCCAGAGCCCGAGCGAGATCGGCGGCAGCTTGAGTCCGCTCTGGCCGCAGCGGACGTACTCCATGCTGCTGTAGCGGTCGGCGGCAGGGGCGTAGGGAGGAGCGGACCGATAGAGCATGGGGAGGGGGGCGTCTGGCGCCAGAGGCTACGGCCGTTGCGGGGCGCGCACCAGGACTTGGACGCGCCGGGCTAACGCGGCAAAACCGGAGCGGGAGCGTAACCCTCGCGCGCGCGCGCACGTACGCGGGACCTCACCCCACGGCGCCCGTCCGTACCATGTCCGGCGCCCCTTTCCCGCACCGGCCATGACAACGATTTACTGGTTTTGCCTCGGCGGCGGCCTCGCGTTTTCTCTGCTCCTGGTTCTGCTGGATGGCCTCCTCGACGGCGCGCTGGAAGCGCTCGACGGCGCCATCGACGCGTTCGACATCGACGGCGTGTTCGACCCGCTCTCGTTCGTCGCGGGTCTGACCGTCTTCGGCGGCGCCGGGCTCGTTCTCGACGAATACGTCGGGCTGGGCACCACGCCAGAGGTCGTCATCGCCGCGGCCGTCGGGCTGGTTTCCGCGGTGGCGCTCCACCTGGTCTACGTCAAGCCGATGAAGCAGAGCGAGAACAGCACGGGCTTCTCCCAGGCGGAGTACGTCGGCAAGACCGGCGAGGCGAACACGAGCATCCCCGCCAGCGGCTACGGGGAGGTGGTCGTCAAGATGGGCGCCAGCACGACGTTCCAGACCGCAGCCTCGTTTGACGGCTCGCTCATCCCCGACAGCACGCCCATCGTCGTGGTAGAGGTCGCCCGCGATGGCACGCTGCTCGTCGCGCCGCTCACGCAAGAGGAGCACTCGCCTCTGGCGGAGGCGCCGCCCGCCCGCCTTCAGACCGGCGTGTGATCCCCGCCTCTCGCGCCGAGAGCGCGCCAGAGGCCTGTCTTTTGATTTTCCGTATTCCCTTTCAGTCCCCCTACAGTCATGCTAGAGCTTCTCGGAATCGGTGGCATCGTCGGCATTGTCGTCGTCGTCACGGTCGTCCTCCTCATCATCCTCGTCGCGAGCCGGTACAAGACGGTCTCGCCGGATGAGGCCATGATCATCACCGGCGCCGCGCTGGGCGGCAAGAACGTCCTCACGGACGAGAGCGCCCGCCGCGTCAAGATCATCCGCGGTGGCGGCGCCTTTATCGTGCCCATCGTGCAGCAGAAGGAGTACATCTCGCTGCTCTCGCACAAGCTCGATGTCTCCACGCCAGAGGTCTACACGTCCGAGGGCGTGCCGGTCCTGACGGACGGCGTGGCGGTGATCAAGGTCGGCTCGTCCGTAGAGGACGTGGCGACGGCCGCCGAGCAGTTCCTGGGCAAGCCCGACGAGGAGCTCCGCGCCGAGGCCCGGGAGGTCTTGGAGGGCCACCTGCGCGCCATCCTGGGCACGCTGACCGTGGAGGAGGTGTATCGCAACCGCGACAAGTTCGCGCAAGAGGTGCAGTCCGTCGCCGCCCGCGACCTGAAGAAGATGGGGCTCCAGATCGTGAGCTTCACCATCAAGGACGTGCGCGACAAGAACGGCTACTTGGAAGCGCTCGGACGCCCGCGCATCGCCGCCATCAAGCGCGACGCCGACATCGCCGAGGCCGAGGCTACGCGCGACGCCCGCATCAAAAAAGCCAACGCGGACGAGGAGGGCCAGAAGGCGGAGCTGATCCGCGACACGAACGTCGCCGAAGCCAACAAGGCGAAAGAGCTGAAGGTCGCCGCGTTTAAGCAGGAGCAGGACACCGCGAAGGCGTCCGCCGACCTCGCGTACTCCGTCCAGGAGGCGATCTCTCAGAAGGCCGTGGTCGAGGAGCAGATGCAGGTCGAGCTCGTGCGCAAGGAGCGCGAGGTGGACCTGGAGAAGCTGGAGATCGTGCGCCGCGAGAACCAGTACGACTCCGAGGTCAAGAAAAAGGCCGACGCCGACCGTTACGCCGTGGAGCAGTCCGCGGAGGCGAGCAAGCTGCAGCAGATGCGCCGCGCCGAGGCTCGCCAGTTCGAGATCGAGGCCGAGGCGAAGGCAAAGGCCGAGGCCAAGCGCCTGGACGGCCAGGCCGTCGGTGACGCGACACGCGCCGAGGGCCTCGCCCAGGCCGACGTGATCCGCCAGCGCGGTCTCGCCGAGGCCGAGGCTAAGGAGAAGCTCGCCGAGGCGTTCGAGAAGTTCGGCGAGGCCGCGGTCTTGGACCTGCTTGCCAAGATGATGCCCGACCTCGCGAGAGAGATCGCCGCGCCTCTGGCGTCGATCGACAAGCTCACGGTCGTGGACACCGGCGGCGGCGAGGGCGTCGGGCGCCTGACGAACACCGTCGCGCAGCTCATGGCGACGACGCCGGAGCTCGTCAAGGGCATCACCGGCGTCGACCTCGGCGCGATGGCGAACCGCCTCACAAGCGAACGCCAGGAACCGACCGCCAAGCCGGCCGCCTCTGGCGACGGCGCCTCCTCCACGCCAGCGCTCTCGACGGGCGCGGCGCCAGAGGCGGACGAAGCCTAGGCCGATGGGATACGCTTGGGGCTCGTTCCACAAGCACCCCGACTACCGGCGCACGCGCCGGCGGTCGGCGGTGGCGACGGAACAGCTCCAGGCGGCTCTCCGCGAGGAGACCGGCGACGAGCGGCCTCTGGCGCCAGAGGCCAGCGCCGAGGCTCGCGCGGCGCGCGAGCGGTACCTCGGCCGGCGGCGGAGCCGCCAGAGGTCGGGGCGGCTCGGCGAAGCGCTGACATCGCTCGGCCTCGTCTTGCTCGTGGTCGCCGTCGTGCTGGGCGCCATCGCCAAGCTGGGTTGGATCTGATGGGTGGCTACGGATACCGGAAACCTGCGAAGCCACGCCATAGGGAACGCCGGTCTGGCCGCGCTACCGCGCGCTTCCAAGAAGCGCTCGACGGTCCTGTGAACACCGACACGCCTCTGGCGCCAGAGGCCTACGAGCGCGCGAAGGCGAGCCGTGAGAGACACGCGCGCCGTCGGCCGGAGAGCACGGTGGAGGACGAGACCGAGGAAGTCTTGGTGGCGGTCGGGGCGGTTGTCGCCCTCCTCCTCATATTCTTGATGGGCATCGCGTTTGCGAGCTAGCAAGGAGAAAACATGGGCATCGCACCACATCGCAACCCGATCAACGCGCGGCACCGGGACCGGCGCTCAGGGCACCAAACGCGCTTGCTGCGCGACGCTCTGAGGGATCAGCCGTGGGAGGGCTCATCGGCAGGGAGGACCCCTCTGGCGCCAGAGGCTGAGCGCCACCAGGGGCCGACCGGATGGGCGCTGAAACGCCGCCGTGCCGTGCAAGCTGTGCGCCTCCGGCACGCCCCCAGCATCATTGGAGCACTCCTGCTTCTCGCGGTGCTCGTTGTCGTGGCCTTTGGCCTGCGCGACATGGCGCAGCCTCGTGATCTCCTGCCTCTGGCGGAGAATCGGGAGGCTTATGACGCGCTCGCAGACTTCGGCGCGCGCGGCGAGGCGCCGGGCCAAACCAGGACGCCCGCGCCAGAGGCGGTCCGTCTCGGGCGGGAGCTGCGGGTGTACCGCGTGGTGGAGGACGAGGAGGGAACGATCGTGATGATCCCGCGCTCAGGGCTCAAGCTTCAATACGCACGTTACCAGAATGGGGCGTGGGATACCGGGAAGTTGCCATTTTCAACATCTGACTGAGGCGTTTCGCCAGAGGCCATGGGATTCGCGTCCAGGTCGCACATGACCCCCGATCCTCGCCATCGCGACCGGCGGGGTGCCGCTGC
This sequence comes from Rubricoccus marinus, assembly GCF_002257665.1. Lineage (NCBI taxonomy): Bacteria > Pseudomonadati > Rhodothermota > Rhodothermia > Rhodothermales > Rubricoccaceae > Rubricoccus > Rubricoccus marinus. Next base: position 1,003,708 of record NZ_MQWB01000001.1, read on the forward strand.
CACGCGGCAGCTTCGGAAGGCGTTCGTGGATCGGCTGCCCGATCCCGGCTCTGCGCCCGACCCCGAGCGTGCGGGGGCCTTTGCGAAGCGCCGCGTGAGCCGCTGGCGCCGGCTGCGGCGGCGGTGGGTCCACGTTCTCACGGGCACGAGCGTCGTGGTGGCATTGACTCTGCTCATCGTCGCACTCCGCCCTACACCCTTCCCGGCAACGTTCACGTCTGTCCGGATTGAGAACAACAGCGCACAGCATCACTACGGCGTCGCGCTCGAGAATGACGGCCGGGAGTATTTCGTCGGCTTCGTCGCGAGAGGAGAGACGCTGAGCTACGCGGTGCGGAGCATCCGGCCCGAGGGGCTCGCCCTCAGCCTCTCGGACCGCGTGGTCGCGCGGTGCTGCGAGGTCCCGCCAGAGGCCTCGGAGGTGATCGTGTTCCAACTCGCCGACGATCCGGCCTCTGGCGAGAGCCTGGGGACCGTTGTCAGCCGTCCGAAGTGAGCGGCTACGGCGCCAGAGGCACCAGCTCTCCGTTCGGCCCGACGGTCATCCCGTCTGGCGGCGGCGTGCTCGGGAAGTTGGAGATCGGGACCGAGCCGTCCCAGTCGTTGGGCACGTAGTGCGAGTGCCCGCCGTGCGAGATCGCGATGTAGCCCTTGGGCGAGACCACGCCCGTGTCGCTCGTGCGCAGGCCCAGCGCGTCCATCAGCACGAAAACGAGCAGCAGCGCGATGGCGGCGAAAAGCACGGTGCGGACCTTCTGGCGCGTCGTCATGGTTCGGGGTGCGAGATGCAGAAGTCTACAGCCCCCTCTGGCAGCCCGGCGCGAAGCGTCCGCGGAAACCCCCGCGTGATCGTCGTGGCCGGTCCGTCCGGCTCGGGCAAGACCACGTTGGGGCGCGCCCTCGCGGCGCACCTCGGCTGGGCGTTCGAGGACGCCGACGACTACCACGCGCCAGAGGCCGTCGCCAAGATGGGCGCGGGCAAAGGGCTCACCGACGCCGACCGCGCGCCGTGGCTGGACCGCCTCGCGGCGCTGATCCAGGAGCGCGCCACCCTCGGACCGCCGACCGTTCTCTCGTGCTCGGCCCTCACGCGCGCCTACCGCGAGCGCCTCACCCGTGCGGCCTCTGGCGTCGCCCTCGTCTGGCTCGCCGTTCCCGAACACCTCTTGCGCCAGAGGCTGACGTCTCGGCCCGGGCACTTCGCGGGCGCGGCGCTCCTGCCAAGCCAACTCGCGACGGTCGAACCGCTCGCATCAGAAGAAGGGCTCGCGCTCGACGGCTCGCGGCCTCTGACGGCACTCGTGCGGGAGGTCGCAGCCTGGGTCTAGACCCGCTCGCGCCCAGCGGCCTGGGGCGTCGCGCTCTCCGCCAGAGGCGCCGTCTCGGGAGCGCTCTGCTCGCCTCGGGCGACCATCTGCCGGATGCGCTCGGCATCGGCCGCCTCCCGCTCGCGGCGCTCCAGCGCTTCGAGCCGCGCGTCGATGTCGAGCACGGTCCGGGCGTCCATCTCGTCCTCGGACGACCGCGCCACGCGCCGCTTCGCGAGAGGCTCGTCGCGCCCTTTGCGGCGGCCGAACACGACGACGCCGTTGATCGCAGCCGTCACCATCGCGAGCATGGACGTGACCATGAGCACGTCGGTGTCGACGGACGCCACACCCATAAAGGCGAAAAAGAGCAGGATGGCGTTGATCGCGAGGAGAAGCCAGTCGGGGAGTTTCATGCCGGGGTGAGGTGGCGTGTAGGGGACCCGGTTGCGGACGGCGCCTGGGCTCCGAAGTTGCGCCAGAGGCCTCTGGCGCCTAAAACGCGTAGCGCAGCGCGAGGCCGACCGAGCTGGCGTCGACGGTGTCGCCGGTCTTCGCCGTGTACTCCATCCACGTGTAGCTGAGGGAGAACAGGCTGTAGCCGGCCTCGACCGTCGCGCCAAAGGCCGGATCGAACGACACGTCCTGGACGAAGCCGCCGCCGCTCAGCTTGGTGCCGACGTGCGCCACCGCGCCTGCTCCGATCTCCACGTCTGGAGCCACGCGGAAGGAGCCCACGACCTCGACGGGAAAGCGCACGATGCGCGTATTCGCGTTGCTGGACGCGTTGAAGAGCGCCTTCACGCCAGCGGTCGCGCGCGCGCTAAGTGGCGAGGTGGCAGATGGGCGGAGGAGAATGCCTCCCGCGATGGTGCCGCCCTGGCCCGCCGTGAGCGTCTGCGTGTCGCCGTCCTCGTATGTCAGCTCTACCACGTCGTCACCGCCGAACTCGAGCGCGAGTTCGATCAACGGAGAAACTGTCTGGCCCAGAGCGACTGCCGGAAGGAGTAGAAGGCCAAGAAGGAGGAGGCGCATGCGAGAAGTGGGCAAGGGGGGATACAGCAAAGCCCCCCGAGCGCGTGCTCGGGGGACTCTGTTCGAGGCGGCAAATGTAAAAGCGCCTCTGGCGCCAGAGGCCTGGTTTTTAAGCGATGGTGATGCTCTCGTCCAGGTACACGTCTTGGATGGCCTGGAGGATCTCGACGCCCTCGTTCATGGGCTTCTGGAACGCCTTGCGGCCCGAGATGAGGCCCATGCCGCCGGCGCGCTTGTTGATGACCGCCGTGCGGACCGCCTGCGCCATGTCGTTGGCGCCGGAGCCGCCGCCGGAGTTGATGAGCCCCGCGCGGCCCATGAACCCGTTGGCGACCTGGTAGCGCGTGAGATCGATGGGGTGGTCGCTCGTGAGCTCGGAGTAGATCCGCTCGTCCAGCTTGCCGTAGGAGGAGTCGCCGGTGTTGAGCGCCTTGAAGCCGCCGTTGGAGGTGGGCTGCTTCTGCTTGAGGATGTCCGCCTCGATCGTCGCGCCGAGGTGGTTGGCCTGGCCCGTCGTGTCGGCGCTGGCCTCGTGGTTGGTGCCGTCGATGGTGAAGGCGCCGTTGCGGACGTAGCACCACAGGATGGTGGCCATGCCGAGCTCGTGCGCGAGGGCGAACGTCTCGGTGACCTCCTGCAGCTGACGCATGGAGTTGTCCGACCCGAAGTAGACCGTCGCGCCGATGGCGGCGCAGCCCATGTTCCACGCCTCCTCGACGCGGGCGTACATCACCTGGTCGTAGGTGTTGGGGTAGGTGAGGAGCTCGTTGTGGTTGATCTTCATGATCAACGGGATCTTGTGCGCGTACTTCCGCGCCACCATGCCGAGCGCGCCGTAGGTCGTCGCGACGGCGTTGCAGCCGCCCTCGATGGCGAGCTCGACGATGTTGGCCGGGTCGAAGTAGGCCGGGTTCTTTGCGAACGACGCGCCCGCGCCGTGCTCGATGCCCTGGTCCACGGGCAGGATGGACAGGTAGCCCGTCCCGCCGATGCGTCCGTGCTCGAACATCTGCTCCAGCGAGCGCATGACCGGGATGGAGCGGTCGCTCTGGCCGAAGACCTCGCTGACGAAGTCGGGGCCGGGGAGGTGGAGTTGGTCCTTGGAGATCTTCGGGTTCGAGAAGCCGAGGAGGTCGTCGGCCTCATCGCCGAGGAGTTCCTGAATGCGGGACGTGACGTCAGCCATGGAGGGGCAGGTGTGGTTCGGAAGGAGAGCGGGCAAGATAGAGGAACTGGGGCCTCCCGCCGCCGCCGGCCTCTGGAGCCAGACGCGCTGAAAGCGCTCCCTCCGCGGCTTCTTCGCGGCGCAGATGCCACCCCGGAGCGCCGCGTTCAGAGGCGGCGCGCTCAGCGGCGCTCTCGCCACAGGCCGAGCGAGGAGACCTCGGGCCATATGGCCTCTAGCGCGTCCAGCCACGCGGGGAGGTGCCGCGCGAGCAGCGGCGCGGTGAGGAGGCCCTTGGCGCCCAGACCCGCGAACGCCCAAACGCCCGGCGCCTCCGGCGCCAGAGGCCCAAGTATGGGAAGCCGTCCGGGTCGCGCGGCCTCGGGGACGGTCATGCGAATCCCCGTGCGGGCCTCGACCACCTCGGCGCCCTCGAGCGCCGGGACGACGCCAGAGGCGCGCTCGTGCAGCATCGCCGTAGCCTCTGGCGTGGGCTCCAGCGTGTCCCACGTATGATCGAACGTGGCGCCGACGACGACCTCGCGCGGCGCCAGTGGCACGACGTAGGTGCTGCCGGAGACGGCAGGCAGGTCCAGAGGCTCGGGCGTGCGCAGCCGGATCGTCTGGCCTTTGACGCCGTGGAGCGGGAGCGAAGGCGCCAGAGGTGGGGTGGCGGCCCCCGTGCAGAGGAAAAGGCGGGCCGTCTGAATCTCCTCCCGGTCGGTGAGGGCCCGCCCGCCTTCCCACCCCGTGAGCCTCTGGTGCCAGACTTCAGCGCCTGCGCGGACGGCGGCACCGAGAAACGCTTCTACGAGAGCGGGAATCTCGATATGGCCGCCTTCGCGTACCCAGAGCGCGCCGAACGGCGCCGTTACGGCCGAAAAGCGCTCGCGTGACGCCTCTGGCGAGAGCCAACTCAGCCGGTCGGCGTGCTCGGCCTGCCGCTCGCGGAAAACCGCTGCCTGCTTCTCGTTCATCGCGGGGCGGAGGACGCCTTCCTGGCGCCAGAGGCCGCGCGCATCGGCGCGTTCTACCAGTTCATCGAGGGCATCTAGGGCGCCAGAGGCACGCCAGGCGCGTTTGGCTTTGCGGCCGAGGAACGGGTTGACGAGCCCGGCGGCGGCGTGGCTCGCGCCCGGCTCGCCGCTGTCCAGCACCACCACGCGCCGCCTCGGCGCGAGTGCGAGGGCGGCGCAGGCTCCGGCGAGCCCGGCTCCGGCGATCACGATGTCGGCGTCCATGCGGCCTCTGGCGGAAAGGAGCCCAAGGGTAGCGCCACGCTGGGCGCTTTGCTCGGGACGGTTCCTCGCGCCAGAGGCCTACCTTTCGGCCCGTTTCCCCTGCTTCATGCGCGCGCTTCTTCTGCTCGTTCTCCTCGCCTCTGGCGCCGCCGCGCAAGAGGCCCCCTGCGATGGCGAGGCGCTGCTCTTAGAGCGCGCTCCCACCCTGCACCAGATGCTCCGCGATCCGGCGTGGGTGGAGGTGATCCTTTCGTCCCCGGTCGAGGAGTATCAGGGCGATGTACGAGAAGCGGCGAGCCTGATGGGGGAGTACGCCTGCCACTACGTAGGCGCGGTTGCCACGGATGACAACGATCCCTACCTGCTCCTCTTTGTCCGCGAGCAACTGGTTGCGCTTCTCTCCGAGCCCGTCGGGATTTGGAGCGCGGCGCTGGAGTGGGAGAGCTTCGCCGGGACCGAGGGGCCCGCGATGCGCGCCGCGTTCGCGCGCGAGGTCGAAGCGCTCGGCTTCCGCCCGGTGTACGCAGAGGGCACCCTGGTCGCGCTCTCGTATGGGGCGCTGGAGTTCGGCGCGGATCGAGGCGTAGCGCACGATCTCGCGCTGTACGTGGACGTGCAAGAGGCCCTCGGGCGGTTGACGCCGTCAGATCTGGATGTTGGCGACCTCCGGGCCGAGGCGGACGTTCTGGGGCGCGCGGAGCAACTGCTCACCCGCTACCCGTCCAGCGCGTTCGGGGAGAGGGTCCGCTCGCCGTTCGCCCGAGCGCTGACCCTTCTCGCGAGCCTGCACCCGGTCGCTGGGGCGGAAACGTGGCAGGTGGGCGTCGGCGGGGCCAACGGTCTCCCCTTCGGCGGCGATCGTGAGGCGCTGGTCTACTTTCTGACGACATACCCCGAATCGAAGTACGTCGCCGTTTTCGAGCGCCTCCTCGCGTCTCCGCCTCTGGCGATCCCCCAGGGGGGGCTGGACATGATCGTTGTCGGCTCGTCCGGCTCGTCCGAAGGGGCGACGGCGCTGTCGCAGTCCATGCTCGACGCGGGCATCGACGTTGTCGGGCCAGTCCAGTTGGTGTCGCAGGAGTGGGGCGTGGCCTTTCGGTACTACCCGGCGGACGACCCTCGCCTGGTGGAGGCCGAAGCGCGGGCGCGAGACCTCGGGCTGACACCCAGCCGGGAGCGCGTAGACGCGGGCCGCCTTAACCACATCGACTGGCGCTAGGCAGCGAGGCCAGGACGCATCGGACGCGGTTGGCGAACACTATCGGAGGGCGCGCTCATCCACCGTGCGAGTCGCCAGAGGCCTTGGCAGAGGAGCCGAAACGCGTAGCTTCGGCGCTCTCACTCGAGCACGTGCATGGAATCCAACTTCGTGGTAGGCGGCGCGGTGGCGGCGCTTCTCATCATCGCCGGAATCGGGGTGTGGCTGCTTCGCGCGAGCTCAGGCATTCGGGACGGACTCGTGCCGTATGTGGGCGAGACACCCGCACGCTGGCTGGTCGGGTTCGCGTGGACCGGCTACGTCCTGGGCGTGTTGCAAGCCCTCGCGACGGCTGTGCAGACGATCCCGGCTTTCGCGCCAGAGACCTCTCCCTCGGCCGTCCAGTTCATCACGGGCCTCGCAACGGGCCCAATCCTCGGCTTCGCGTCGTGGGTCAGCACGTTTGTCCAGATCGGAGCGCTGCTCGTCGCGGTCGTGGTCGTCTCGCGCGTGCTTCGCTCCGAGCTCCGGTGAGGGAAGCGCTGCGCATCCGGCTACTCGTGGCGGTCGGGGTCAGTGCGCTCCTGATGCCAGGCGTGTTCGCCCTCGCGGTGCTTCAGGGCGCCACAGGCCTCTCGCAGCAGGCCGTTGCCGGGGGGATCTACGGCTTGTACATCCTCGACGCCTTCGCGCGGGCGACGGTCTTGGACCTCGCGTGGTGGGCCTCTGGCGGAATGCTGCTCGCCGCGTTTGTCGTGGCCCATCGGAGGGGGCGATCGCTGGACGGCGCGGAGTCAGGGATCGGGCGGGCGGGGTAGCTTTGCGGCGGATCCTCGCCCCCCGCTGTGCGCTTCTTTCTCCTCGTCCTTGCCTTCTCCGCCTCTGGCGCCTCGGCCCAAGCCATCTGCGAAGCGGACCCGGCCCAGCACCGCGCCCCCGAGCGCGCGCCGCTCCTTTCCGAGATCGCCTCTGGCGACGACGAGGCTGAGATGTTCCTCCATCTCTACCTCTGCGCTTACGCGCCAGAGGCCCTCGCGACCCCGGGCGACCTGGTCCGCGTGGTCACCTTTCGCGACTCGCTCGTCGCGCGGCTAAGTCCCCGGATGGAGACGTGGTTCTTCGCGCCCGAGGGGGAGCGCTACGACGATGCCGAGGCCCTCTACGCGGAAACGGCGGCTCTCGGGCTGATCCCCGTTCAGGCCGAGGGCATGATCTTCGGCCTTACCCAGGGCCGGTTCGCCGACGAAGCCCTCCTGCGGCTCGCGCCGCCAGACCTCGCGCTGTACCTCACGTTTGTCGCGGCCGAGGGCGAGGGCGCCGGAGGCGAGTACCCGTTCGGAGACCTCGACGCCGAGGCGCAGATGATTGTAGCTGGCGAACAGCTACGGGCGGAGTACCCGTCCAGCCCGTACGTCGGTGCCACGCAAGAGGCGTTCGGCCGCGCGCTGCTGACGCTCGCGAGCCTCCACCCGGTGGCGATGGAAGGCATGGACGAGCCGCAATGGATGGCGGGCGTCGCCACGACGGAGTTCTTCCCGTGGATGGCGTCGCGCGAGCCTCTGGCGGCGTTCGTGCGCGACGCGCGGGCATCGCGCTACCAGAAGCCGCTGGCGGCGATTCTGGCCGACCCGCCAGATGCAGGCGTCGAGGGAGGAATGGACGTCCTCGTTCTCGGGGGACCGCTCAATGCGCGCGAGCACGCCGAGGCCCGCGCGCTCGCGCACCTCGACTCCGGCATCGATGTGGTCGGCCCGCTCTTGCTGGACGACGCCTGGTACGTGGTCTACCGCTACTACCCGCAAGGCGACAACCGGATCAACACGGCCTACGAGCGCGCGGTCGAGATGGGCCTGGAGTTGGAGGTGATGGACTACGTGCCGGAGGTCTATTGAGCACGCCAGAGGCCGAGGTCGTGATCGTAGGCGGCGGCATCGCCGGAATGGGCGCGGCGTGGGCGCTCGCGAAGGCGGGCCGTCGCGTGACCATCCTGGAGCGCGGCGAGTTGGGCCGCGGCGCGAGCTGGGCCGCCGCCGGGATGCTCGCCCCCGCGGCTGAGATCGGCTTCGATGAGTTGGACCTGTACGGGCTTGGCCGCGAGTCGCTCGGCCTGTGGCCGGCGTACGCCCGCGAAGTGGAAGCGGCCTCTGGCGAGAGCGTCGGGTTCGACTCCGCCGGGACGCTCGTCGTAGCCGACGACCGCGACAGCGCACGAGCGCTGCGGCGGCTCTACCAGTTTCAGGAGCGCCAGGGCGTGCCTGTTACCTGGCTCTCCGGGCCCGAAGCGGCCGAGCTCGAACCGGCGCTCACGTCCCGCATTCCGGCCGCGATCCTCTCGCCAGAGGATCATCAGGTGGACCCGCGCGCCGTCGTGCGCGCGCTCGCTGCCGCGTGCCGGGCCTCTGGCGTGAGCGTGCGCGAGCACGCCCCTGTCGTGGCTGTCCGCGGAGGCGAGGCGCCAGAGGCGGTTCTGGCCTCGGGCGAGACGGTAGGTGGCCAGGCGGTCGTGATCGCGGCGGGGGCGCAGAGCGGGACGCTGGCGGGGCTGGACCCGGCGCCGCCCGTCCGCCCCGTCAAGGGGCAGGCGCTGTCGGTCCGCATGAACGCCGACGTCTCGTTCGGCCGCGTGATCCGCGGCCCGCGCGCCTACCTCGTGCCCAAGGCCGACGGCCGGCTGGTCATCGGCGCGACGAGCGAGGAGAGGGGAGAGGACACCGCGCTCACGGCCGGAGGGCTTTACCGCCTGCTCGAAGGCGCCGTCCGCGTCGCGCCCGGCGTTGAGGAACTGGACGTGATCGAGACGTGGGCGGGGCTCCGCCCGGCGAGCCAGGACCACGCGCCGATCCTGGGCCGCTCGCGCCAGAGGCGCCTCGTGTTGGCCTCTGGCGCCTACCGCCACGGCTTCTTGCTGCTCCCCGCCATGGCCGCGCTCGTCGCCGCAGATGTGGAGGCGGTGCTCTCCGGTGAGCCCAGCGCCATCCCGCCGCCGTTCGCGGCCACCCGCTTCTAGCCTCTGGCGCCAGAGGCGAACGCAACGCGAGGCCCGACCAATGGGGCCGGGCCTCACGGGATCTATGTGCAACGGGAGGATCTACGCCAGAGGCGAGGATCAGCCGCCGAGGCGGACGTTGCCGGGGTAGCTCTCGTACATCGGCGTGCCTACGCTTGGCACGTCGTCGGTGGCCATGCGGATGGGGCGGCTGGCGATGCTTTTCCACACCTCCATGCGCACGCGGCGGCCGACGAGGAGCTCTTTCTTGTCCTCGTGGCACTGCACCGCCACGACGATCTGCTCGCCGGGGTAGGTGGCGCTCGTGTCGCTGAGGCGGATGCGGAGCCAGCGGCTAACGGGCGGTGCGTCGAATCGGCAGATGCGGAGCGAGCCCGCGGCGACGATCGTGCCCGAGATGGCCATGCGGTCCGGGTAGCCGTCGCCGTCCATGCCGTACCCGTTCGGGATGACGGGGTAGCTCTGCACGCTCGCGCGGCGGTACAGGCGGTTGGTGCTGCGCGGCGCGGCGGCCTCTTGCGACACCGTGCGCGTCATCGTGCCCTCGGTCCGGACCTGCTCGCCCATCTCGGCCAGCTCCTCGTCGGAGAGCCCGAACATCGCGCCCATCATCTGCGCCATGCCGGAGGCCAGTTCCGTCACCACATTTTCCATCTCGGCCTCCATGCCGGCCGGGATCTCGCCGTTCTCGCTCTGCGCGATGGCGGCCTCCATCTCACGCATAAGGTCCTCCAGCGCCTCTGGCGCCGTGCTGTCGGCCATCGCGTTGCTGGACGCCCGCATCGCGTCGGCAACGGCTGCGTCGATCTCCAGCGACGGTTCCTGGACCAAGGCGTCCGCCTCGTATGTGGTGGAGGCGTCCTTGTCGATGTAGGGAGAAGGCGCCGTTTGCGCGAGAGCAGCGGGGGCGGCGAGCACGAAAAAGAGGACGAGCAGGCGTCCAGGCGTCGGGAGCGGCAGCATGGGAAGGGGGGAAGTCTGGTCCTGTGAATCGGCCGGTTGACGCGGGCACCCTCAACGCGGGCCTCTGGCGGAACGCGCGCGCGACGCCCGGGGCGCCTGAACCGGCGCCCTCCGCCAGAGGCGAGCGCTAGCTTGCGGCATGACGACACGCACCCACACCATCCACGTCAACGGCGAGGCGCGCGAGGTGCCCGAAGGGCTCACGCTGCGCGCGCTCCTTGCGCATCTCGGCCGCGATCCCGACCAGCCCGGCGTCGCCGTCGCCCACGACGACCGCGTGGTGCGCCGCGCGCTCTGGGACGAGACGCCGCTGGCGGAAGGCAGCCGCGTGGAGATCATCACAGCCTCCCAGGGCGGATGACCGAATCTCACACGTCGCCCGGCGCCTCTGGCGACGCACTCGCGCCAGAGGCCGACACGTGGACCGTCGGCGGGCTCACGCTGAGCTCGCGCGTGCTGCTTGGCACGAGCCGGTACCCCAGCCTTCAGTCGCTCCTGGACAGCGTGGACGCCAGCGGCACCCAACTCGTGACCGTCGGCGTGCGGCGCATCGACCTGACGGAGAGCGGCGGCACGTCGCTGCTGAGCGCGCTGCGCCAGAGGCATTCGGCTGAGCGCCCGCTCCACCTGCTCCCCAACACGGCGGGCTGCTACACCGCGCGAGAGGCCGTTCTGACGGCGCAACTCGCGCGAGAGGCGTTGGAAACGGACCGCGTCAAGCTCGAAGTGATCGGCGAGGACGAGACGCTCTACCCGGACGCGATTGAGCTGGTCAAGGCAGCGGGCGAACTCGTAGCCGATGGCTTCGAGGTGTTCGCCTACTGCGGCGACGACCCGGTCACGGCCCGGCGCCTGGCCGACATGGGGTGCGCGGCGGTGATGCCGCTCGGCGCGCCCATCGGCAGCGGCATGGGGCTCACGAACCCGTACGCGCTCCGCATCCTCCGCGAGATCCTGCCCGACGTGCCGCTCGTCGTGGACGCCGGCATCGGGACCGCCTCGGACGCTGCCCTCGCGATGGAGCTGGGCTACGACGGCATCCTCCTCAACACGGCCGTCGCCGGCGCCGAGCGGCCACCGCAGATGGCCGCCGCCATGCGCCACGCGACCCTCGCCGGCCGCCTCGCGCACCTCGCCGGCCGCATCCCACGCCGCCTCTACGCCGAGGCCTCTACCCCAGAGGCCGGGCGCATCGAACTGAGGCCGTGAGGGAGGCCGAGGACGCCTCTGGCGCAGGTGCGCCCCCCGCACTTCCACGGCTGTTGCTCATCGCCGACGGGTTCGCCAGCGGCCGCGGCGAGGGGCCTCTGGCGCAAACGCCCGAGCGCGTTCGGAAGCTCGCCGCCGAGGCCGTCGCCACCGGCGTGCGCTGGGTGATGCTGCGCGACCACGCGGCGGACGACGCGGTGTTTTTCCGCGCGGCGGGCCGCGTCGTGGAGCGCCTACGCGACATCACGCCAGAGGTCCGCATCGCCGTCAACCGCCGTCCTGAAACCGCGCGCCGCCTCCGCGCCGATCTCCACGTCGGCGCGCGCGGTTCGGCGTTGGGTGTGGGGTCGATGGTGGCAAACGCGCTCGAAACCGCTGCGGTCGTGGGCGTCTCCGCGCACGTACCGGACGAGATCGCGCAGGCCGCCGCCTCTGGCGCGAGCTACGCGCTGTTCTCGCCCGTGTATCGAACCTCGTCCCACCCTGAAGCGGCGCCCGCCGGCCTCGCGAGGCTCCGTGCCGCGTGCGAAGCCGCGCCAGAAGCCTTCCCCGTCCTCGCGCTCGGCGGCCTCACGCCCAGCCGCGTCGCCGAGTGCCGCGCCGCAGGCGCGCACGGCATCGCGGTTCTCTCAGCGATCCTGGACGCGCACCGCCCGGCCCGCGCCGTCCAGGGATTTCTCGATGCCGTCAGCGCGTAGCCTCTGGCGCCAGAGGCCTCCTTTCCCGCCCTTACGTCCCCGCTCTTCTCGTGAACACCGCTCTCACCATCGCCGGCTCCGATTCTGGAGGAGGCGCCGGCATCCAGGCCGATCTCAAGACCTTTGAGGCGCTCGGCGTTTTCGGCACCAGCGCGATCACGGCGATCACCGCGCAGAACACGCTCGGCGTGAGCCGCGTGGACGTGCTCCCGCCAGAGGCCGTCACGGCGCAGATCGACGCGGTCGCAGCGGATTTCACGCTCGGCGCCGTCAAAACCGGAATGCTGGCGACGGCCGAGATCGTCCACGCCGTTGCCGACGCCGTCGAGCGCCTAGGCCTCGCGCCGCTCGTCGTGGACCCCGTCATGGTCGCCACCTCGGGCGACGCGCTTCTGACGCCAGAGGCCGTAGACGCCTACCGCGAGCGCCTGATGCCTCTGGCGACGATCCTCACGCCCAACACGCACGAGGCTGAGGCGCTGCTGGGTTGGCCGGTCCGCACGCTGGAGGACGCGCGACGGGCGGCGGCGGAGCTTCGCGAGGCGGGCGCAGGCGCAGTGTTGGTCAAAGGCGGACACCTGGAAGGGGAGCAGGACGCCGTGGACGTTCTCGCCGACGATGCAGGCGAGCGGCTGTACCGCGCCGAGCGCATCGAGACGACGAGTACGCACGGGACGGGCTGCACGCTCGCCTCCGCGATCGCCGCGTACCTGGCCTCTGGCGCCGATCTGCGCGATGCCGTCTCCGGCGCCAAGCGCTACCTCACCGAGGCGATCCGCCACGCGCCCGGCCTTGGAAGCGGGAACGGACCCGTGCGGCACCTCTGGCGCCTCACGCAACTGTGACATCCCATCCAACGCATCTTCACGAGGCGCCACGCCAGAGGCCCCTTACCTTGGGTCACTGCGCGCCCGTAGCTCAGCTGGATAGAGTGTCGCACTACGAATGCGAAGGTCAGAGGTTCGAATCCTCTCGGGCGTACACACCGCCCCTCAGAGACTGAGGGGCGGTTTTTTTTGCGCCAGCAGCAAGGCGGAGCGAGGTTCGGGAAGAGAACACCTCCACACCGTTATGCCGAGCCGCCGTCAGTTCCTCGCCCTCGGCGCCGCCGCGGGCGCCGCCACTGTTCTTCCCGCGCCTCTGGCGGCCCACGCGGCCATGCCCGGCGCGCCGCCGCGCGCGCCTCTGGCGCCAGAGGCCCGGCGCGAGGACGTGACCGTCGAGGACATCGCGCACGCCGAGACCGTCCTCGGGCTCAGCTTCCGGCCCGAGCAGCGCGAGCTCATGCTGCCCGACGTGAACTGGCGCCGGGGCACCTACGAGACGATCCGCGAGAATGAGCCGCCCAACCACGTCGCGCCGCTCCTCGCGCCGGACTTCCCCGCGCCGCCGGCGCCGCGCGGGCCGATGCACGTCCGCATTCCCGAGCGCGTCCGCATGACGCCGTCGGAGGCAGACCTGGCCTTTGCGAGTCTGCCCGAACTCGCCGCGCTGCTCCGCGCGCGCCGCGTCTCGTCGGTGGAATTGACCGAGCTGTTCCTGGGCCGCCTCAAGCGATACGATCCCGAACTCAAGGTCGTGATCTCGTTGCTGGAGGAGCGCGCCATGAACACCGCCCGTGCGCGCGACGCCGACCTCGCCAGAGGCCTGGACCGTGGCCCGCTCCACGGGATCCCGTATGGCGCCAAGGACCTCCTCGCCGCCAGAGGCGCCCGCACGACCTGGGGCGCCGAGCCCTACCGCGAGCAGGTCCTCGACGAGGACGCGGCGGTCGTCGAACTCCTCGAAGCCTCTGGCGCCGTGCTCGTGGCCAAGCTTTCGCTCGGCGCGCTCGCGTGGGGCGACGTGTGGTTCGGCGGGCGCACAAACAGCCCGTGGGACACAGAGGAGGGAAGCAGTGGCAGCAGCGCCGGGCCGGGCGCGGCCGTCGCAGCGGGGCTCGTGCCGTTCGCGATCGGGAGCGAGACGTACGGCTCTATCGTGAGCCCGTCCACGCGCAACGGCGTCACCGGCCACCGGCCCACGTTTGGGCGCGTCTCCACGCGCGGCGCGATGGCGCTGTGCTGGAGCCTGGACAAGCTCGGCCCCATGACGCGATCCGCCGAGGACGCCGCGCTCGTCTTCGACGCCATTCGCGACGTGGGCACCGCCAGAGGCGACCTCGGCTTCCCGTTCGATGGCGCCTCTGGCGTGCAGGGCATGCGCGTCGGCTACGTCCCGGCTCTGTTCGAGGGCGACGACGCCGGCGCCCGCGCCGACCGCGCAACGCTGGACGTGCTCCGAGGGCTGGGCGTAGACCTCGTCGAAGTCGCGCTGCCCGACGGTCCCGAGGCGACCGCATGCATGGACATGACCGTCACTGCCGAAGCCGCCGCCGCGTTCGACGGCCTCACGCGCTCCGGCGAGGTGGACCAGCTCGTGCGGCAGGAGCGCTTCGCGTGGCCCAACACCTTCCGCCACGGCCGCCTGATCCCCGCCGTGGAGTACATCAACGCGCAGCGCATCCGCCAGAGGCTCGTGCAGGAAACCGAGGCCGCGTTCGGCGCCGTACGTGCCATTGTGACGCCCACGTTTGGCGGCAGCCAACTCGCGCTGACCAACCTGACGGGGCACCCGGCGGTCTGCATCCCCAACGGCTTCTTCCCGCTGGAGGCCGAGGATGGCACGCCTCTGGCGCCAGAGGCTGCCGCGCGGCGCACGCCGCACTCCATCACGTTTCTCGGCCCGCTCTACGGCGACCACGCGCCGCTGGTGCTCGCCCACGCCGTGCAGGGCGCGACGGACTGGAGCCGCCAGAGGCCGCCGGTGGGCGCGTGAGCCTCTGGCGCGGAGCGCGGGAATCCAAAGGGGTGGCACCGGCATTGCAGGAGCCCGGGCCCACCACCTCTCTACACATGCGACTCCCTCTCGCTCTCGTTCTCTTCTCCCTCGTCGGCAGCGCCGCCGTTCTGCCCGGATGCGCCACGATCGCCGGTACCAACTACTACTCCGTGGATCAGGAGTGGGAGTTGGGCCGCCAGGTCGAAGCCGATCTGAACCGACAACTCCGCCTCGTCAATGACCGCGCGCTGACACAGTATGTCCAAACGATGGGACAGCGCATGGTGCAGCAGACGACGCTTTCCGGCCAGCGCTGGCGGTTCTACGTGGTCGCGGACGACGCGATCAACGCGTTCAACGCGCCGGGCGGCCTGATCTACGTCAACACCGGGCTCATCAAGCGCGTCGGTAGCGCGGCCGAACTGGCGGGCGCGATCGCGCACGAGGTGGGGCACGGCGTGGCGCGCCATGGCACCTCTCGGCTCTCCAAGGCGAACGACGCCAACGCGGTCGCCGGCGCTGTCCTGGGCACGGATCCCGGCGTGGCCGAGCAGATCGCGGCGCAGATCGTCGCGCAGGGCACGTTCGCGAGCTTCTCGCGCGGCGCAGAGCGCGAGGCCGACGAACTCGGCGTCCAACTCATGGCCGCGACGGGCTACAACCCAGACGGGCTCGTGCAGCTTCTCCAGCGCCTCGCGGAGCAGGGCGAAGGCGGAGGCATCGCGTTTCTGCGGACGCACCCGCTCTCGTCCGAGCGCGCCGCCAACGTGCGAGCGCTCGCGCGGAGCGTCAACCGTAGCGGCCTACGCATGAACGAGTCGGGCTTCGACGCGGCCAAGCGCGCCGCCTCGCGCTACTAGCCGAAAAGCCTCTGGCGCCTGGGAATGGCCTCTGGCGCCAGAGGCTTCGTCTTTCTCCGAGCTACGCGTCGAGGTCCGGCAGGACCGTAGCCTCTGGCGGCGCGGCGAAGTCGGCGTTGGTTACCTCGGGCGCGAACTCGAACTCCGTGAGCGTGCCACGCGCTTTGGGCGTCCCGGCGCCGGTGCCGTCCCAGAGGAAGGAGCGGAAACCTTCTTGCAGTGTGATCCCGCCGACGGTCTGCGCGCCGTCATAGAGCATGATCGTCTCGGGCGTGTGGCCGCCGTCCGGGTTGAAGGGCCCGTAGCTGACGACGTAGCGCACGCCCGCGACGCGCTTGGTTTCCGGGTCGAGAAGCAGGTAGTAGTAGTCGTCCGGCGCATCGCCCGTCCCGGCATCAAAGGTGACGTACACCTGCTCCAGCGTGGTCGTGCTGTCCAGCGCCAGAGGCTCGGCCATTTCGAGGTTCACGCCCGGGTCCGCGAGCACGAACGGCATGCCGACGAAGTAGTAGGGCGTGAGCGACCAGAAGCGCGCGTCGGTCGGCAAGGCCTCTGGCGACGGCATCGCCCAGGCTTGGGTGCCGGTCCAGCCAAAGCGGACCGTGGAATCTGCCGCGAGCGTGTGCGTGGCGCGCGCCGCCCACGCATCGACGGTCTGGCGCGTATCGAGCGGCGGCTCGGCGCTGGGCATCCCCACAGAGTCCAGGCGCGTGTAGGCGTACCGGAAGCGGAGGGGGCCACCCGCATACCACGCCTCCAACCCGCCGTGCGCGTCGATGGACGCGAGCACCAAGCGTCCGGCCTCGGAGGCGTTCAGCCGTTCGGTGGCGTCGCTCACGCGAGCGTCCACGTCCCGTGCGGACGGCTTGGCGAGTCCGTCGTCGCAGCCGCTTGCGAGGACCAGGAGGCAGAGGAGAAGAAGGGCACGGGGCATGGTGTAGGAGAGGGGAGAGCCCGCAAGATCCGGGTCGGCGTGCGGCGGCGCCAGAGGCCCGGCCTCTGGCAGGTTCTCGCTCCTTTCGGCGTCTCTGCGCACGCCCTTCGCGGCGGCGCCAGGGGCCGCGCGTAGGCGCTCGCACCGCCTTCATTCCCTGCTCCCATGTCTGCCCTCGCGCAACGCCTCGACCGCTTCGATGACCGCCTCGCCAGAGGCCTCCGCCGCCACGGTGTGTTCCTCTTGCGCATTGCCATCGGCGTCGTGTTCGTGTGGTTCGGCGCGCTCAAGCTGGTGCCGGGTCTCAGCCCGGCCGAGGCGCTCGTCAAGGCCACCGTGCCGATCGTCGACCCGGACGCGTTCTACCCCGTTCTCGCGGTCTGGGAGATCCTGATCGGCGTTTTCCTCCTCTTCCGCCCGACGATCCGCATCGCGCTGCTGCTGCTGGCGCTGCAGATGCCCGGCACGTTCCTGCCGTTTATCGTGCTGCCCGAGGTGTGCTGGTCCACGTGGCCGCTGGCGAGCCCGCTGGACGTGTTCGCGCTTACGCTCGAAGGGCAGTACATCATCAAGAACTTCGTCCTCGTCGCTGCAGGCTTTGTCGTGGGCGGGACGGTCCGGCGCCGCTCCGGGCCGGAGCAGAGACTCTAGGCGCATCCGGCCTCTGGCGCCAGGGGCCGGGTTCAGCCGGCAACGCCGAGACCGCGCATCCGGCCCACGAGCGCGTACGCCGCGATGCCAAACGCGACCGAGACGTTGAGCGACGCCTTGATGCCATACTGAGGCAGCGCGAGGTGGAGGTCCACCGCGTCCAGCACCTCGCGCGAGACGCCGTGGACCTCGTTGCCCAGGACGAGCGCCAGAGGCAGGTGCTCCGCCGCGATGGCCTCTGGCGCGATGGCGCGGTCCGTGATCTCTAGCGCCGCGAGCGTGTAGCCCTCGTCGCGGAGCCGCTCCAGAAGCGGGAGCACCTCCGCTTCGTGGCTCCACGCGACAGCCTCTTGCGCGCCGAGCGCGGTCTTGATCACGCCGCGGTGCTCGGGCGTGGGCGTGAAGCCGCTAAGG
>NZ_MQWB01000001.1:1021650-1074488 GCF_002257665.1 Rubricoccus marinus
GGGCGCACCGCGACGACAGGCGGGCCTCTGGCGAGCTGTACATCACGCACCCGTTGGAGGTGGCGGTCATCGCCGCGCGAGACATCCGGTTCGACGACGTGACGGTCGCGGCGGCGCTCCTGCACGACACGGTGGAGGACACCGACCTCTCCATCGACCTCATCCGCGAGGAGTTCGGCGACGACATCGCGAGCATCACCGACGGCGTGACCAAGATCGGTCACGTGTTCGATTCCCGAGCCATGGGCCGCGCCGAGAACGTGCGCAAGCTCATGCTCTCGATGGCGAGCGACATCCGTGTCATCCTCGTCAAGTTCGCCGACCGGCTCCACAACATGCGCACGCTCGGCGGGCTGCCGCAGCGCAAGCAGATCCGCATCGCGACCGAAACGAGTGACCTCTACGCGCCTCTGGCGCACCGCTTTGGCCTCCACGAGGTTAAGACCGAGTTCGAAGACCTCTCGCTGAAGTACCTGGAGCCGGAGGCGTTCAAGACCATCGCCAAAGGCCTCAACGCGAAGAAAAAGCAACGGGAGAAGTTCGTTGAGCGGTTTATCGAGCCGATCCGGCGCGAGCTGACGGAGTCCGGCTTCGACTTCGACATCTACGGCCGCCCCAAGTCCATCCACTCCATCTGGCGCAAGATGAAGCGCCAGGACGTGGACCTGGATGGCATCTACGACCTGTTCGCGATCCGCGTCATCCTCAACTCCGAGGGGAAAAAGGGAAAGGAGGACTGCTGGCGCGCCTACTCCGTCCTCACGGACCTCTACGCGCCCATCCCCGAGCGCTTCCGCGACTTCATCTCGGTCCCGAAGTCCAACGGCTACCAGAGCCTCCACACGACGGTCCTGGGCTCGGACGGTCGCGCGGTCGAGATCCAGATCCGGACCGCGGAGATGCACGAAATCGCCGAGCGCGGCGTCGCTGCCCACTGGAAGTACAAGGAGAACACCGGGACGGATAAGCCGCCGTCGTCCAAAACCATCGCGCCAGAGGCCTCTGGCGGCAAAGGCGCCGTGCCGCTGGATGCCGGCCGCGACGCGCGCTTGGACGCGATGTACGCCTGGGCGCGGGACCTGCTGGAGTCTCCCCGCAGCGACGACGCGGGTGAGTTCGTGCGCGACTTCCAGCTTCAACTCTACGACGAGGAGATCCACGTCTTCACGCCCGGCGGCGACCTCGTTACGCTCCCGCAAGAGGCCACGCCGGTCGACTTCGCGTTCCAGATCCACTCCGAGGTGGGCTTCCACTGCATCGGCGCGAAGGTCAACGGCAAGATGGTGCCGCTGTCTCACACGCTGACCTCTGGCGATCAAGTCGAGATCCTCACGTCTAAAAAGCAGTCGCCCAATCCAGACTGGATGGGGTTTGTCGTCACGCAGAAAGCGCGCTCCCGCATCCGGCAGTGGATCAACGAGAAGCGCCGGAAGGCTGTAGATCATGGGCGGACGCTGCTCGAAAAGAAGATGCGCCGCGCCGGCGTGGAGGCGGACAAGCAGCAGTTGGAGCGCGTCACCAGCAAGCTCCGCTTTCCGTCCACGCAGCAGCTTTACTACGAGATCGGGTCCGGCCTCTACGACCCTTCGGACTTCGTGGAGCAGCTACGCCAGCGCGTTACGCCGGAGCCCTCGCCAGAGGCCAGCCCGGCGCGTCTGGAAGTGGAGCAGTACGCGGAGACCTTCAAGGAAGTCGCCCGCGAGCGGGGCAAGCCGTCGCTCATCATCGACGGCGAGGCGCACACCGACATGGCGGTGGAGTACGCCACGTGCTGCACGCCCATCCCGGGCGACGAGGTGTTCGGCTACATCTCCAAAACAGGCGCGATCAACATCCACCGGAACAGCTGCAAGAACGCCCCGCACCTGTTGCTGGAACGTGCCGAGCGCGTGATCGACGTGGAGTGGAGCCGTCAGAAGGACGTGCACTTCGTCTCCGCGCTCCGCATCGTCGGCGAGGACCGTGTCGGGCTGGTGAGTGACCTCACCACGGTCATCTCGAAGAACCTCAAGACCAACATCCGCTCCATCACCATCGCCGGGGAGGACGGCATGTTCGAGGGGATCGTCGGCCTGTATGTGTCTGACCTCGGGCAGTTACGCCGCATCATGAAACGGGTCGGACGCCTGGATGGGGTCTACGGAGTCTATCGGCTCGAAGAGTAGCTGCTGCACGCCGGGTGCCGGCTCGGATGGATATATGTGCGTTGGGTTTGGGTCTGCTTTGAGGTTGGGGGGAATATCAGGTGCCCTTATACGATCAGGTCACTGTGTACCGTATGTTTGACTCCGCCTCCCGGCACGTGCTGATCCGATGAGCGGGATCTCTCAGCCCCGGTCGGTCATATGTCTCTGCCCGCCTATCTCTGGCGCTAGCACCACCCCATCCTACCACATGGAAACCACGCCCAACCGCGTGCCTACGCTGACCAAGAAAGACGTGGCCCGGCGCGTCTCAGAGCTTCAGGGAGTCCCTCTCTACAAATGCGAGCCCTGGGTCCACGCCGTCGTGATGTCGATCCGTCAGTTGATGGAAGAGGCAGACCCAGAGGTCCGCATCGAACTCCGCGACTTCGGCGTGTTCGAGGTCAAGAAGACGAAGGCCAAGCCGAAGGCACGCAACCCCAAAACGAACGAAACGGTGTTTATCCCGTCGCGCCGGAAGACGCACTTCAAACCCAGCAAAAAGCTCCGCGAGGTGCTGCAGGCGCCTCTGGCGGACCTCGGCTACGCCATCCCCGAAGGGAGCGCCGATTCGGAGCCGGTGCTCAACGGCCACCACGAGCACCAGTCCGCGTAGCGCTCGATGTGCTCCGTAGGTTTCGAGGCCGGGCATTGCGCCCGGCCTCGCGCTGTTTAAAGGCGGCGCGGTCTACCCTTACTCTGCCTCTGGCGCCAGAGGCCCCGCGCATGATCGACGCCCCGCCCCGTATAGCCGCTGTTGACGTGGGGCGCCGGAGCGTGGGCGTGGCGGTCGCCGATCCGTTGCGGATGTTCGCGAGAGCTGTGGGGACGTTCGTGCCGCCTGTGGCACTGAAAGAGCTGCAGGCGATCCACGCGCGCGATGGGATTGAGGTCGTCGTGGTGGGGTGGCCTCTGGCGGAGGATGGCTCAGAGGGGGAGGCCGTGCAGCGCACGAAGCCGTTTATCACCCGGTTGAAAAAGGCGCTGCCGGGCGTGGAGATCCAGGTGCAGGACGAGCGGTTCTCGACGCGGCGGGCGCGCGAAGCGCTGATCGCGAACGGCGTCCCCCGCCAGAAGCGTCGCAAGGCCAAAGGGCACGTGGACGCGGCGGCGGCGGCGATCATCCTTCAAGATTGGCTGGAGGATGCCGAGGAGGGGAGCGACTAGCGCCAGAGGCGCGTAGTCTGCGCTCACACCTCCCCGATACCCGTGGTCCTGCCGATCTACACCTACGGTCAGTCCGTCCTGCGCGAGCCCGCGCCGCCTCTAGATCCGGACGCGCCGGGCTTTGACCGAGAAGCGTTCTCGGCGCTTGTGGACGACATGATCGATACGATGCATGAGGCCAACGGGATTGGCCTCGCGGCGCCGCAAATCGGGAAGCTGTTGCGCGTGTTCGTGATCGACCTCTCGCCCTACGCGGAGGACATCGCGGAAGAGCATGGTGGGGAAACGCCGGAATGGGCCACGCGGCCTCTGGCGCTGATCAACCCCGTGATCGGGCCCGTTGAGGAGGCGAGAAGCGAGTCCTTCGAAGAGGGGTGCCTCTCGATTCCAGACCTGCGCGAGGAAGTCGTGCGGCCGGACATGATTACGCTCCGGTTCTTGAACCGAGAGTTCGAGCCCATCGAGATGATCGCGAGCGGGATGCTGGCACGCGTGGTGCAGCACGAGTTGGACCACCTGGACGGCGTGCTGTTCGTGGACCACATCTCCGCGCTCCGCAAGCGCATGATCAAGCGCCGCCTGAAGCGGATGGCCTCTGGCGACGTGGAGGCGGAGTACCCGATCCAGGCGCCAGCCTAGAGCGGGGACGCGGCGCGAAGCTTCTGGCGCCAGAGGCGCGAACCCTTGCTCTGCCGCGCCGTATCAGCGGCCCATCTACCGATCGAAACCATGTCCGACCTCTCGACCAAGAAAGACCCGCTCCACCTCCGCGACGAGCGTCCAGATTACGTTCAGGACAACTCTGGCCTCGGTAACGAGGTTGACGGCGACGACGATCAGTCCGAGGAAGTACAGCCGTCGATGAACCTCGTGCAGGACCCCGGCTCTTCGGAGATCGAGAAGCCGACGGTTCACCTCGACATGGACAAGGTGAAAAAGGCTGAGTCTGAAGGCAAAGGCATGTAATCCGCGCCCCCGCGCGCATCACCTCGGGCTCTAGAGGAGCGACCACATGCCAATCTGGGTCTACGCCCTCGGAAGCGTCTTCATCGTCAGTCTGACCTCGCTCGCGGGCGCGATCACGCTTTCCCTGGGTCCGAAACGGCTCCAGAAGCTGCTCTTCCTGCTCGTCGCGTTCGCCGTCGGCGCGATGCTCGGCGGCGCGCTTTTGCACCTGATCCCGGAGTCCTACGAGAGGCTCGGCGGCGGTCCGCGTACGGGCCTGCTCGTCCTGGCGGGCGTGATGGCCTTTTTCGTGCTGGAGAAGTTCCTGCACTGGCAGCACCAGCACGGCGCGCCAGAGGCAATCGAAGGTGCTACGGGGCACTCCCACGATCACGGGCACAGCCACGGCGATCCTCTGGCGACAATGAGCATCGTCGGGACGGTTGCGCACCACCTGATCGACGGTGCCGTCGTAGCGGCGGCGTACGGCGTGTCCATCGAAGCAGGCCTCGTGACCACGCTGGCCGTAATGGCGCACGAGGTGCCGCAGCAGATCGGCATGTTCGGCATTCTGGTGTACGCAGGGCTCAAACCGCGCCGGGCGCTGTTGTACAACTTCCTCGCAGGGCTCGCGACAATCCCGGGCGCGCTTCTCGTCCTGCTCATGGCCGGTGAGACCTCTGGCGACGCGCTGTACACGTGGCTGCTCCCGGTGACGGCAGGCTCGTTTCTCTACGTCGCGGGCAGCGACCTCATCCCGGAACTCAACCGCCGGCACAGCTATCCCGCGACAAAGGCCGTAGGCCAACTCGCGATGATGCTGCTCGGCATCGGCCTGATGGCGGTGCTTCTCCTGTTGGGCCACGGGTAACACCTCTGGCGCCAGAGGCTCCCTTCTGGTGTGCAACCTGTGACGCGGGAGACGCCAGCGGCGGCTTCTGGCGTACGTAGGGTCCGGTCCGTACCGTTCTACTCCGCTCCACCACTCCCTTTCTATGCTCCGCTCGCTACGCCTCGTCCCTGTCCTGCTCGCGCTGTTCGCCCTCGCTCCGGGCTGCACCACGCTCCAGCAGATCGCCAACTTCCAGAACGTCGACTTCGACCTCGACCGTGTCTCCAACGGCTTGGTTGCTGGGGTAGACCTGGACCGGCTTGTTCAGAACCGGCGGGTCGGCGTTGCCGATGGGGCGCGCATCACGGCGGCGGCGCTCCGTGGCGAAGTGCCGCTGAGCTTCACGCTGTTCGTGGGCGCCGACAACCCGACGGGAAACCCGGTCGCGCAGGTGCTCTCACTGGATTGGACGATGTTCTTGGACGGGACCGAGACCATCAACGGCACCTACAACGAAACGGTGAGCTTGCAGCCTGGCCAGCGCAGCCTCATCCCGATCGACATGGAGTTGGACCTCGTCCGCTTTTTTGGCAACAACGCGGGTGACATCATCGACCTGATCGGTGACCTCGCTGGTGACGGCAGCCAGCCATCGATGATCCGGCTTCAGGCACGCCCGACGGTCAACACCGCGCTCGGCCCGATTCGCTACCCCGGCACGATCTCCATCGAGTTCCCGGTGGGTAGCCAGAACTAAACGCTTGGCCCCTGGCGCTAGAGGCCTACACAGAACGAGCCCCGACCCGGTGCGCATGGAGCGCAGCCCGGATCGGGGCTCGGTTCATTTCGCCAGAGGCCTCTGGCGGAGCGGTCTTAGGCGGCGGCGTCTGCCGTCGAGAAGGCCTCGATTAGCGCGTTGTTAAAGGCCGGGAGGTCGTCCGGGTTGCGGCTCGTGATGAGCGTAAAGTTGCCGTGGGGGCAGACGACGACTTCCTCGTCGCGAACCTTGGCGCCGGCGTTCTTGAGGTCCGTGCGGATGCTCTTGAACGAGGTCATGTGGCGGTCTTCGGCGAGACCCGCCTCGATGATGAGCCACGGCGCGTGGCAGATCGCGCCGACGGGCTTGCCAGCATCGGCGAAGGCCTTGATAAAGCTCAGCGCGTCGTCGTTGATGCGAAGCTTGTCCGGGTTGATCTGGCCACCGGGGAGCACGAGGCCTTGGTAATCGCCGGCGGATGCTTCGGAGATCGTCTTGTCGACCTCGACGGACTCGCCCCAGTGGTCCTGGTCCCAGCCCTTGATAGAGCCGGAGTCAGGCGAGACAATGTGGACGGTTGCGCCCGCGTCTTCGAGAGCCTTCTTGGGCTTGGTCAACTCGACCTGCTCGAAGCCATCGGTGGCGAGAATGGCGATGCGGACGTCAGAAAGGGTAGACATGAGAGAGAGGGGAAATGGAAGGGAGTCGTGGTAGCGCCAGAGGCGCGGCGGGTTTCGCATCCCGCGGGGTCCCATTCGCAATTCATGGCGGCAGGGGCCTCTGGCGGGACTCGCACGCGCTCTCGGAGGCGAGTATTCTCTGGCCTCCACTGCCTGCACCGCTTTGTCTCGCCTGCTCACGCTCGTCGCCGTTCTCGCCCTCGCTGGTTGCTCCACCACCGCGCCCACGGTTTCGCCAGAGGCCCCGGGTGGGGCTGCCTCTGGCGAGAAGGCTGAGAAGCCCAAACCCAAAGACGGCGACCCCAAGCCGTACGACGAGGTGATCACCGAAGACGCCGTGACCGAGCGCGGCCTGTTTGACGTGCACCGCATTGGGGACAAGCTGTTCTTCGAGATCCCGGACTCACTCATGAGCCGCGAGATGCTCGCGGTCAGCCGGATCGCGCAGACGCCCGCGGACCTGAGCCCGTTTATCAACGCGGGCAGCAAGACCGCCGAGCAGGTGCTGAAGTGGGAGCGCAACGGCAACCGCGTCCTCTTGCGCAAAGCGTCCTACACGTCGGTCGCGAGTGATACCCTCGCGATTGCGCAGAGCGTGCGCGTCAACAACTTCGAGCCCGTCGTGATGGCGTTCGACGTGGCGGCGCTCTCGCCCGACAGCGCGGGCGTGGTCCTGGACGTGACGAGCCTGTACACCGACGACGTGCCCGCGATTACGGGCCTGCCGACGTCGCTGCGGACGCAGTACAAGGTGCGTCGGCTGGACCCTAAGCGCTCGTTTATCGATGAGGCGCGCGCGTTCCCGCTCAACGTCAACGTGCGTCACACGATGACCTTCGATGCTGCCGAGCCGCCCTCCAACGCCGGGACGGGGACCATCTCGATGCAGATGTACCAGAGCATGATTCTGCTTCCCGCCGAGCCGATGACACCGCGCCTGGCCGACGAGCGCGTGGGATGGTTCACGGTCTCGCAGATCGACTTCGGCAGCAACGCCCAGAAGGCCGATCAGAAGACCTACATCCGCCGCTGGCGCCTGGAGCCGACCGACCCCGAGGCCTACGCCAGAGGCGAGCTCGTGGAGCCGGTCAAGCCCATCGTGTACACGCTCGACCCCGGCACGCCGGAGCGCTGGCGCCCGTACTTCTGCATGGGCGTCGAGGACTGGAACCGCGCGTTCGAAGCCGCGGGCTTCAAGAACGCGATTCGCTGCGAGATGCCGCCGGCCCCTGGCGACAGCACGCAGTTCGATCCCGAGGACGTGCGCTTCTCGACGGTCCGCTACGTGGCGAGCGAGACGCGCAACGCGACCGGCCCAAGCGTCAGCGACCCGCGCAGTGGCGAGATCATCGAAAGCGACATCATCTGGTACCACAACCACATCCGCTCCTACCGCAACCGGCTCATGATCGAGACCGGCGCAGCCAACCCGCAGGCGCGCTCGCTGGAGATCGACGAGGAGTTGATCGGCGAGACCATGCGACAGGTGATCGCGCACGAGATCGGGCACGCGCTCGGGCTTCCGCACAACATGATCGCGTCCAGTTCCTTCCCGGTGGATAGCCTTCGCAGCCCGGCGTTCACGTCCGAGTTCGGCGTCGCGCCGACGATCATGGACTACACGCGGCAGAACTACATCGCGCAGCCCGGCGACGGCGTGACGCGCTTTGTCCGCATGGTGGGGCTGTACGACGACTACGCCATCAATTGGGGCTACCGCTGGTACCCCGGCATCACTTCGCCAGAGGCCGAGACGGCGCGCTTGGACGCGCTGATCGCGGAAAAAGAAGGCGACCCGATGTACCGCTTCTCGACGGGCTCCGGTGGCTACAACCCGGACGCACAAACCGAGGACATGGGCAACGATCCCGTCGCCGCCAGCGGCTACGCGGTCGCAAACCTCAAGCGCGTCGTGCCCAACCTGATCGAGTGGACGAGCACGCCCGGCGAGGGCTACGACGACCTGGGCGAGATCTACGGCGAGCTTCAGGGCATGTACGCCCGTTACATGGGCCACGTGGTCACCGTCCTGGGTGGCGTCCGCGTGACGCCAAAATCGACGGACCAGGCTGGCGTCGTGTACGAGCCCGTGCCACGCGCCGAGCAGGAGCGCGCGCTGGACTTCCTCGCGCAGAACGTGTTCGAGACGCCCGAGTGGCTCCTGGACCGCGAGATCCTGCGCCGCATCGAAGCCTCTGGCGCCGTCGACCGGATGCGCGGCATCCAGATGCGCACGCTGGACGGCGTTCTCGACGCCGAACGCCTCCACCGACTCGTGGAGCGCGAGGCCATCGACGGCGGTGAGGCGTGGCCTCTGGCGGAGTACATGGACGCCGTTCGCGAAGACATCTGGAGCGAGCTCGCGCGCCAGAGGCCTGCGATCTCGACGCAGCGCCGCCACCTGCAGCGCGGCTACGTGGAGACGCTGGAAGCGCTGATGACGGAGGACGAGCGCCGTGGGACCGACCTCAGCCAGTCCGATATCCGCGCCGCCGCGCGCGCTGAGCTCAAGACCATCCGCACGCAGGCCCGCCGCGCCAGAGGCGCCGACGCCGCCACGCGCGCGCACTTGGACGACATCGCGGACCGCATCGACGACCTGCTGGAGAACGACGGCTGAGCCTCTGGCGCCAGAGGCCTGAAGCGACGGCCCCCCAGGCCGTCGCGGTTGTGCGACGGTGGAGGCGACTGATTGGGACGGGCAGGGGATATGCCGATCCTCTAGATCCACCTTCTTATCGGTCGTTTTCCATGTCCCGCCTTCGCCTCCTCGGCATCGCATTCCTCGCCTCTGGCGCCCTCACCGCCTGTGACTCTGGCGCAGACCTCGCAGATGGCGAGATCCAGAGCATCGAGACGGTTTCGGTCGTCGATTCCAGCGGCGTGGTGGGGGACCGCTACCGCGCGCTCGGTCCGGATGGCATCGCGTTCACGCCAGAGGCCTCAGTGTCGGCGAAAGGCGCACGTGTAGCCCTGGCGCCGTTGTACAACGTCGCGGCGCCGGCGGGCACGCACGCCACGCACCTCGCTCTCGATGGCGATAAGGTGACGGGCTCCTACCTCGTCCCCGGCAACCCCTTCGGCGGGGGCTATGACCTCATCGATCCGGGCGCCCCGGGGCAGTCCTCCGCGTTTACCGCCTCCTACCTGGACCTCGCGGGCGTCTACCACCGAGATGACGACCTCTTCCTCTCCGGTAGCCTCGACCTCACCCATCCTGAGACGCAGAGCCTGAGGTTTGAGTCGCTGGCCGTGTTCGCACGCGTGGACACGCGACGCAACAAGACCAAGATGGTAGAGCTGGGCTCGGACTTCGTCATGGACGTTGTGTACCCGGAGTCCGGGAACGACTTCTTCGCCGTGACGGGCTACGACGGCGGGCTCTACCGCATCCAGCGCAGCTCGCTCAACGCGCGGTTGATTGGGATGGCGACGGACCTCCGGAGCGTCGTCGTCGCGGGCGACGACGCTGACGACCTCTTGGTGCTGGACGGAGCCGGGAACGTGCGCCCCGCGAGCATCCGGAGCGGCATCGGTGAGCCCGTCCATACGGTTCGCCCGTTCCTCCACGGCGCGATCGCCAAGATGCACGCCTCTGGCGGACGCGTCTACGTCCCCAACGGGAACGAAGGGTTCGACGTCCTCGACGCCAGCGGCGCCTTCCTGACCTACTTCAAGAGCGGGGCCGTAAAGAGCGTCGCGACCTCCGGTGACCTCGTCGCCGTCGCCAACGCCGACGACGGCGTCCTGATGGCACGCTGGACGACAGGTGAGGACGGAAAGCCTGCCCTGGAGCGTCTGGGCCGCCTCGATTTCGGGGACGCGCAGGTCAACCACGTCCTGATCCACGGCTCCACCGTGTACGTCGCGGCCGGGGCAAGTGGGGTGTACGCGGTCCAGGTCTCGTTCTAGACAGCGGACGCCCAACGAAGGAATGTGGCCACGCCAGAGGCCTCTGGCGTGGCCGCGTTGCCTGTGTGCGGCTAGCCTCCCGTTCCTGCACGGTTAATCCACACCTCAGCGCGTTGGTCCCACGCGCGCGGGCGCCTATACTGTAAGGCTCCCCAGAGCACCATTCTGCGTGATTGTCGCCATTGACGGCCCAGCCGGGTCCGGCAAGAGTACTACCGCGCGGCGCGCTGCACAACGGTTGGGCGGTCTGTATCTGGACACAGGCGCGATGTTTCGAGCGATCGGACTCGCCTTCCTGGACCAGGACCAGCCGTTTACCGATGCCGCCGCCGCTGTCCTCGTGCCGTCCCTGACGGTCGAACTCGATCCCCATCCCGATACCTCGGCGCTGACGGTTCGGCTCAACGGCGACGACGTCACAGAACGGATCCGGTCGGGACCGGCCGCGCAAGCGGCTTCCCGCGCGGCCTCGTTGGGCCCGGTCCGGGACGCCATGCTGCGCTCGCAGCGCGCCGTCGCCGCCGATTGGACCTCGCACGGCCGCGCCGTGGTCGCCGAAGGGAGGGACATGGGCAGCGTCGTTTTTCCCGACGCCCCGGTCAAGTTCTTTTTGATCGCTGACATCGAGGCCCGCGCCCAGCGCCGCGCTGCCGATCTCGCCGCCAGAGGCGAAACCGCAGACGTGGACCAGGTGCGCGCGGAGATCGCCGAGCGCGATCGCCGGGACCAGAACCGCGCCCTCGCCCCGCTCCAGGCCGCGCCAGACGCCATCGTGCTCGACACGACCGCGCTGACGCCCGAGGAGCAGGTCGAGCGCGTCGTCCAGACCGTCCGCACCGTCCAGAAGGCCCAGGCCTCTGGCGAGACGGACGCCGACGCCTCGTCGTAGAGTTTTTCTCACCAGACCCCGACGGGACCGCGCGCGAGCCGCGCCCGAGCGGATTTCTCACTTTTAGACCCCCACCGGCTGCCGCCTGCCGCATCGCCTCCGTTCACCAACCCCGGAGAGCAGGCCCACCGACTCCATCTATATGGCTGACGACAAGACCACACCCGTCGAGGAGACCTCCGAGACGACCACTCCCGAGAACGAGGCGCCCGCCACCGCTCCCGAGGAGACGCCCGCCGCCTCTGGCGACGGCGCGACCGCAGACGCGCCAGAGGCCGCCGGCGAGGAGAGCCTGATCGAGCGCGCCACCGGCGCCGCCAAGAAGGCCGCCGCTGCCGCTGCCGACGCCGTCGAGGACGCCGCTGAAGCGGTAAGCAAGACGGCCAAGTCCGTCGCAGACCGCGTCGAGCACGCGGTTGAGGACACCGTGGAGCGCGTGCGTGGCGAGAAGCCCGCTGCATCAGCGGCCTCTGGCGATGGTGCCAACGCGCCCATCACCGGCTACACCGGCCTCAACCTCGGCCGCACGATCACGCTCGACGAGCTCAACAGCATGGACTCCGGCGCCAGCGGCGACGGCGTGCAGCTGAGCGACAACGACTTCATCTCCATGGTCGACAGCTCGATGAGCGACGTCGACGAGCACTCGCTCACGACCGGAACGGTCGTCGGGATGACGGACAAGGAGATCGTCGTCGACATCGGCTTCAAGTCCGATGGCGTCGTCGCGAAGAACGAGTTCAACGAGGTCCCCGAGATCGGCGAGGAGATCCAGGTCTACGTCGAGTGGCTGGAGGACCGTCGCGGTCAGCTCAGCCTCTCGCGCAACAAGGCCATCGACCGGATGCGCTGGGACATCATCGAGGAGGCCCACGAGAACGGGACCGTCCTCGAGGGTGAGATCGTCAAGCGCATCAAGGGCGGCATGATCGTCAACCTGCTCGGCTCGGAGGCCTTCCTCCCGGGCTCCCAGGTCGACGTGCGCCCCGTCCGCGATTTCGAGGCGTACCTCGGGAAGACGATGGAGTTCAAGGTGGTCAAGACGAACCCCCAGAACGGCAACGTCGTCATCTCGCACAAGGCCCTCGTTGAGAAGGACCTCATGGAGCAGCGCAAGCTGATCCTGGACTCGCTCGAAGTCGGACAGGTGCTCGAGGGCACGGTCAAGAACATCGTCAACTTCGGCGCCTTCGTCGACCTCGGCGGCGTCGACGGCCTGCTCCACATCACCGACATCTCGTGGGGCCGCGTCGGCCACCCGAGCGAGGTGCTGGAGCTCGACCAGAAGATCAAGATCGTGGTCCTGGACTACGACAAGGAGCGCCAGCGCATCTCGCTGGGCTACAAGCAGCTCCTCGGACACCCGTGGGACAACATCCACGAGCGTCTCACCGAGGGCATGGAGCTCGACGGCAAGGTGGTCTCCATCACCGACTACGGCGCCTTCGTGGAGCTGGAGCGCGGTATCGAGGGCCTCGTCCACATCTCCGAGATGTCGTGGACGGAGCACGTCAAGCACCCCACCCAGCGGGTCCAGCTTGGTCAGGCCGTCCAGGTCAAGATTCTCAAGATCGACGACGACGACAAGAAGATCAGCCTCGGCATGAAGCAGCTGGAGCCCGACCCGTGGGAGGGCCTCCTGTCTCGCTTCCCCGTCGGCACGGTCACGCGTGGCAAGGTGCGCAACATCACCACCTTCGGCGCCTTCGTGGAGCTGGAGCCCGGCATCGACGGCCTCGTGCACGTCTCCGACCTGAGCTGGACGCGCCGCGTCAAGCACCCGTCTGAGGTGGTCAAGAAGGGCCAGGAGCTGGATGTCATCGTGATCGACATCGACGTGGCGAACCGCCGCATCTCGCTCGGCCACAAGCAGGTGTCCACCGATCCGTGGAGCCAGTACGCCGACGTGTACGCCGAGGGCTCCGGGACGACCGGAACCGTCACGGACACCAACGCCGGTGGCGTTGTCGTCGAGCTCCCGCTCGGCGCCGAAGCGTTCATCCCGGCCTCGCACCTGGCCCGCCAGGGCAACCCGGGCGACGCCTACGCCGCTGGCGACGAGCTGGAGCTGACGGTGATCCGCCTCGACCGTGAGGATCGCGAAATCGTGTGCTCTGAGACGGCCCAGCGCCGTGCCGCCGAGCGTGCCGAGCAGCACGCCGAGCGGATGGAGAAGACGAAGAAGATCCAGGAAGAGCGCCGCGCTGTTAGCAACTACCAGCGTGCGGCCTCTGGCCCGGCAACCCTCGGAGAGCTCTCCGGTCTGGCCGCCCTGCGCGCTCAGATGGAGGAGGCCGAGGCCTCGGGCGAGCCGTCCGAGTCCGAGTCGAAGGCCGTCGAGGCTGAGCAGCCCGAAGAGGGCGAGCTCACCCCGACCGTCTCGTCCGCTGCCAGCGACCTGGAAGGGTCCGTTGGAACGGGCAACCGGAGCGAGGACGAGCCGACGATCGGCGAGGAGGCTACGGCTCAGCGTCCGCAGGAGCAGGGGGCAACCCCGACCTCGGAGAAGAGCCAGGCCGCCGTCAAGAGTGGTGACCTCCAGACCGAGGGCGTTGCAGGCGAAGTCGAAGCCGCTGTCGAGGACGAGACGCCGAACACGGCCGACGCCAAGACCGACATCGACCGCGTCAACAGCACCGAGGAGTCCCCTGAGGTCCCCGACGTGCTGAGCAAGACCACCAGCGACATCGTGGGCGACGCCAACGACGAAGCCGGTGAGTCCGCCGAGATGGGCAAGGCCGACGTGACGGTCAAGGGCGACGACGCCGAAGATGTCGCGGACAAGGCCGAGTAGCCTCTGGCGCTCAGACAAGACCAGGCGGCGGTCTCTTCGGAGGCCGCCGCTTTTTTATGCGCGTGCCACAGGCTTGGAACGGCTTGCGATGCGTGGGCCTCTGGCGCCAGAGGCGGACTGGGGGAGAATCCTGTCGCGGTCCGCGCCGTTGGAGGCGGCCGCTCACACCCCACCCCTATGATCTCCGCCGGCGCCCTCCGTCAACTCTCCGACCTCGTCGGTCCCGAACGCGCGTTCCTGACGGTGTACCTCGACGCGGGCGATGACCGCTCGGTCCTCGACTCCCGCTTTGCCCGCATCCGCTCACTTCTGGCGGACCAAGAAGAGGAGACCGAGCATTTTGAAAAGAGCCTGGACATCGCCAGAGGCCTACTGGACGAGAACCGTGCGCCCGAGGGCGGGGCGCTGGTCATCTTCGCGAGCTGGGGCGCCGACCTCGCGGTGGCCTATCCGCTCCCCGTACAGGTCGGCAGCCGGGCGTGGATGGGAGACGCGCCGTACGTGCGCCCCGCCTACGAGCTCTTGGACGAGCACGAGACGTTCGCCGTAGCCGTGGTCGACAACACGCGCGCCAAGATCTACCTCGTGGCCTCTGGCGAGGCGGAGCAGGAGGGGAGCGTTCGCGGCGACGTTAAGAACAGTGTTAAAAAGGGCGGCTGGAGCCAGAAGCGCTACGCGCGGCGGCGCGAGAAAGAGCTGAGCGTGTACGCGCAGAGCATCGCGGACAGCCTCGTCGAGTTGGATGCCGAGCGCCCGTTCGCCCGCCTCGTCCTGCTGGGCTCGGAGGAGACCGCGCTGGCGGTCAAGGGCGCGCTCCGGTCCGACCTCGCAGACAAGCTCGTCGCGATGGACGTGGCCGAGACCGATGCGCCAGAGGCCCAGTTGATGAAGCAGGCCACGGATCTCTCCGACGAGGCCGAGCGCGAGGAGGAAGAAGGCCTCTGGCGCGAGATCCGCGAGCAAGGTCTGAGCGGAGCGCTCTCTGCGTTCGGGCCGGTTTCGGTTCTGGACGCGCTACGGGCCGCGCGCGCCGAGGCGATTTTGTTGGACCGTGAGGCCGAGATCGGCGGGACGAAGTGCCGCGCGTGCGAGCACGTCGTCTACGGCACGCCCGAAACGTGCCAGCGGTGCGGCGCCTCCGACGTGTTTGCCGTCGACCTCACCGAGGTTATCACCGAGCACGCCGCCCGGACCGGCGCGAGCGTGGACTTTGCCGACCCGATGGAGCCTCTCTCGGAGGCCGGGCACGTCGCCGCTCTTCTCCGCTATTGAGATGCGTCGCGCGTGGGTGCCTCTGGCGCTGATCGTACTTCTCGCCAGCGGCTGCCTGGCCACGCATCCGGTCGTGGCCCCGCCCGCCTCCGAGCCCGCGTTTCGGCCGGAGGTGTTCTTCCTCGGCCACACGAGCGGTATCGGGACGCTCACGTTCCGCAACGGCTTCCCCAAACGCGTGCGCGTGCAGAGCGTCGGCACGCCTCTGGCGGACGGGACGTTCCAACTGGACCAGACCATCACGATCGCGGGCGAGGCGCCAGAGGATCGAACGTGGATCATGCGGCCTCAGAGCCCGGCGCGGTACACGGCTTCGCTGACGGACGCTACCGGTGAGGCCGAGATCACCGTCGAGGGATCGCTGCTTCGCATCCGGTATCTGCTCGCGAAGCCGGACATCCGTATGGAGCAACGCCTTTACCTGGAGCCGGACGGGCGGGCGGCGCTCAACCTCGCGACGGTCCGCTTTCTCGGCATCCCGATCGCGCGGCTTCAGGAGCGGATCACGCGCAGGTCTTCGCCTCCAGAGCGATAGGCCTCTGGCGCCAGAGGCGGACGCAAGAGGGAAGAGCGGATCTACCGTCTCCAGAAACACGGAGGATGCGGTGGGGTAGGCCCGTGTCCCCGTACGGTTGCTTTTGATGTCGAGTTTGCTACATCGCACGTTTCTCCTGTGCCTGATCATCGTGTGGAGTGCTGCGCCCATACGCGCGCAGGTGGACTTTACGTCCTCCAATCTTCCTATCGTGCTGATCGAGACCGATGAGGAGATCCCGGACGAGCCCAAAGTTCCGGGCCGCATGCGAGTTATCGACAACGGATCGGGACAGCGGAACCACGTGGGGGACAGCCCGACAGGTTACGACGGCTTTATCGGCATCGAAGTCCGAGGCGCTTCGTCGCAGAGCTTCCCAAAGAAGCAGTACGGCATCGAAACGCGGGACGCTTCGGGAGACAACCGCAACGTCTCCATCCTCGGGATGCCGGACGAGAACGACTGGGTATTGCACGCCCCGTACAGCGACAAGACGCTCATGCGAAACGCGCTCGCCTACCACATGGCGCGAGCCACGGGCCGGTACGCCTCGCGGACGCGGTGGTGCGAGGTGGTCCTCAACGGGGAGTACGTGGGCGTGTACGTGATGATGGAGAAGGTCAAGCGCGACGACGGGCGAATCGACGTCAACAACCTCAAGCCCGACGAGACCTCTGGAGACGACCTCACGGGCGGGTACGTGATCCAACTCGACCGGCCCGACGAGGACGGATGGTATTCCGCCTATCCGGCGCCGTACCCGACCTCGTTCCGCCCGTACTTCCAGTACCGCGAGCCCGCCGCCGACGAGATCGTCGCGGAGCAGGCCGCGTACATCCAGGCGTTCATGGAGGACTTCGAATCGAGGATGGCCTCTGGCGACCCGGCCGATCCCCAGGCGGGATACCCGAGCGTTATCGACGTGGGCTCGTTCGTGGACTTCATGCTGGTCAACGAGGCCGCGCGGAACGTGGACGCGTACCGGCTGAGCACGTACTTCCACAAGGACAAGGACTCCAACGATCCGCTTCTCCACGCCGGCCCGGTGTGGGACTTCAACATCGCCTTCGGCAACGCCTACTACTACGACGGCGCGGACCCCGAGGGTTATCACTACAACACGCGGACGTTCAACAACACGCAGCCCATTCCCTTCTGGTGGCGCGAACTCGCCAACACCGAGGCGTTCCGCTCCGACATGACCGCGCGGTGGGAATCGCTCCGCGCCGGACCGTTCCAGACGGACGCGCTGCTCGCGTTTATCGATAGCACCGCCGCCGTTCTGGACGAGGCGCAGGCGCGCAACTTCAGGCGCTGGCCCGTCATCGGCCGCCGCGTCTGGCCCAACGACTTCGTGGGCGAGACCTACCAGGAAGAAGTCGACTACCTCAAAGGCTGGCTGAGCCAGCGCCTCGCGTGGCTGGACGGAAGCCTGCCGGTCTCGCAAGAGGCCTCTGGCGCCAGAGGACTCGCCGTTACCGCCGCCGCGCCCAACCCCTCGCGCGGCCGGCTCTCGTTCCAGGTCACCGTCGACGCGCCGCAGGACGTCCGGGTCGAGGTCTACGACACGCGCGGACGACGCGTCACGCGCTTGCACTACGGTCCTGTTCTAGAGGCGCGGCGGGTCGAGTGGGACGCGTCGGGCCTGGCCTCTGGCGCGTACCTGATCCGCGTCGAAGGCGAGCGGTTTCTTGAGACGCAGATGGTGACGATCGTCGCTCCCTAGCTGACGCCCCATCGGAGACACGCCAGAGGCCTCTGGCGCACAGAAAAGCGCCGGCCTGCGCGCTCGCGGACGAGGGCAGACCGGCGCCGGAGGCAACATGCACGAGAGGACTCAGTCCGTCAACTCGTCCACCAAACGGTCCAGCTTGTACACGTCGTCCAGCACCATCAGCATGGCGCGGACATCGAGCGAGACCGTGCGGTTGAGGGTATCGTCGAAGATGTAGTTGCCGGGCAGGCCTTCGATGTTGCCGTCGAACGCGATGCCGACGACTTCGAGGTCGCGGTTGAGAACCGGCGAACCCGAGTTGCCGCCGATGATGTCGTTGGTGCTCACGAAGTTGTACGGCGTGGAAAGCGGGAGGCTGCCCTGCATCTCGCGCCAGCGGCTCGGGAGGTACCAGTCGCAGGTTTCGTCTGCTGTAGCGCTCGTGTCGCCGCCGAGGCACTGGCTGACGTAGCGGTCATACAGTCCGTAAAACGTCGTGTATGGCGGCGTAACGGTCCCGTTGTACGGGTAGCCCTTGACGACGCCGTCCGTGATGCGGAGCGAGAACGTGGCGTCAGGCGGCGTGCTCGTGCCGTAGATCTCGAAGCGGCTCCGCGCCAGCTTGGATTGCAACTCGCTTTGCTCCGCGTTGAGCGGCTGGATCGCGCCGAAGTACGCGCGCAGCGCCGGAAGCACCGCGTTGGCCGCGAGGACCGCAGGGTCCTGCGAGAGGTCCGCACCCGAGTCGATAGCCTCTTGCGTGGACTCCGCCGTGGTCAGAGCGGAGCCGTCGACCATCGCCTGTGCGGCGGCGGCGGCGGTTCGGCCCTTGAGGAGCGCCTGGGTCACCTCGTCATCGGCACCGAGGTAGTCCTCGAAGTCCTGGAAGCGGGCTTCCAAGAGGTACGTCTGGAGAAGCTCCGGCTGGTCCTCGATGGCGAGAAGAGCCTCTGGCGAGCCCTCGCTGAGGACGTACGCGAGGCCGCGGTTCAGGACGGCTCCGTTGTAGGGGGAGCCGGGGCCGAACGCCGTAAAGGCGCGTGCCTGAGGCGCCAGGTCCCTCGCGCGCGTCCGGTTGTCCGAAATGCGGTCCACGATGTCCCCGTAGAGGCCTTGCGCCTGAGCGTTGGCCCGCAGGTCGCGCTGGTAGGCACGCTCAGCGGCTTCGCGGCGCGCGAGGATGTACGGATCGCGGAGACCCTGAACGCGTCCGGTGTAAGCCTTGCGACCGTTGCCGAGCGAGAAGTAGGTGTCTTCCAACTCCGCGTAAAGCGGGTCGTCAGGCGTCGCGTCGAGGTAGCGCTTGTAAGCGGCCTCGCGAGAGGTCAGGAAGTCCAAGAGCGCGGGCTCGGTCACGTCGCGCCGATAGGCCAATTCTGCGACGGTGTTCAGCCGCGTCGTGGAGCCGGGGTTGCCGATCACGAAGACGAGATCACCCGGGTCCGAGCCTTCTTCCTGGAAGGGGAAGAAGACATCGGGGCGGACAGGCTGGCCGTCCTCACCGTAGGCGCGGAAAAGCGAGAAGTCCAGGCTGTAGCGGGGATATGTGAAGTTGTCCGGGTCGCCGCCGAAGTAGCCCAACGCCGTCTCGGGCGCGAAGACAAGTCGCACATCGCCATAGCGCTTGAAGATGTACGCTTTGTACTGACCACCGGCGTAGAGCGTGATCACCTGCGCGCGGACGTCCTCGCCCCGCTCTTCGGTCATCCGGGTGGTGATCGCTTCGACTGCGGCAGCGCGTGCCTGCTGCTTCTCGGCATCGCTGGCCTCGCCAGAGGCTGCGGCGTCGACCTCGGCGGTGACGTCGATGATCTCGATAAGCTGCTCCACGAACAGGTCTTCGATGGGCTTCTCCTGCGCCATCGTGCCTGCGTAGTAGCCAGCCTCGTTGTAGTCCTGGCCGTCTTCGAGCGAGGCTTTTGTCAC
The DNA here is from genome assembly GCF_002257665.1 of Rubricoccus marinus. Lineage (NCBI taxonomy): Bacteria > Pseudomonadati > Rhodothermota > Rhodothermia > Rhodothermales > Rubricoccaceae > Rubricoccus > Rubricoccus marinus. The sequence continues at coordinate 1,041,257 of NZ_MQWB01000001.1, forward strand.
AGACTCGCGCGCACAGTGGTGGTTGGTGAGCACCAAGCCCGACGCGGACACAAACGACGCCGAGCAGTACGTCGCGAAGCGGAGCGCACCGAGTTGAGCGCGCTCGAACCATTCGTCGTCCGGGCGGAAGTCGTAGGTCTCCGCGAGGTAGTCGCGCGGCGGGTCGTCAAGCGTGAACATCCGGCCGTTGTCGAACCGGCCGGCCTGAACCGTGTCGGGATCGAACGTGAGGCCTTCCACGCCGTCCAGGACGGAGGAGGGGGCCTCTGGCGTCTGCATGGGCATCGCGCCCGGCATCTGGGCGGATTCCGTGGGCGCGGCCACCGTGGGCGGCGCGGCCTCTGGCGTGGCGACGGGCGCGGAGCCGCCGCATCCGGCCAGAATCAGCACGAAGGCGACGAGGGAGAAGCGAGAGAGCATGGGAGAGAGGAGGTATTATCTTGGACGGCCTGCGAGAATGGCGGAATTGGTAGACGCGCCAGACTTAGGATCTGGTGGGGTAACACCTGTGGGGGTTCGAGTCCCCCTTCTCGCACTGCGTGGCTTTCGTACCCTTGCCGCCGCCGCTGGTTCTCACCTCTCTAGGATGTTCAAGACCCTGACGGCGTGCCTCGCGCCGGTTTTCGCCGCCCTCCTCGTCCTCGGCGGCTGCGCCGGGTCGCCGCCTGTGGCGCCCTCGCCAGAGGCCATCTACCGGCCCGCCGACGCGCTGTTGGAGCGGCCCGAGCTCCAGGCGATCGTGGACGCGCAGGTGCTGCGGAGCGCGGCGCCCCTCGTCAACGCGCTGGCCTCTGGCGACGCGTCGGTGCGCGCCCGCGCGGCGCTTGCGTTGGGTTCGGTTCAGGCGCCAGAGGCCGTGGGGCCGCTTACGGACGCGCTCCAGGACAGCGTACCGCTGGTACGCGCCGACGCCGCGTGGGCACTAGGCCAGACCGCCGACTCCAGCGCGGCGGGGTTCCTGTTCCTCGCGCTGCGTCGTGAGGGGACGCCCGCCGTCCAGCACGAACTGATCGACGCTATCGGCAAGGTCGGGAGCGAGGCGGACGGGGACGCGCTGCTGGAGCTTGACCTCCCTCCGGTCCGCGAAGCCGACCGCGCCCTCGCGCTTGCGCGGCTGGCCATGCGCCAGAGGCTCAGCGCCGACGCCTTCGGCGTGCTCGCGAGGCACTTGACCTCGGCCTCTGGCGCGCTCCGCGAGGACGCGGCCTACGCGTTTTCTCGTGCAGACGGCTGGGGTTCTAGCGCCGAGCGCGTGCGCGATGCGTTCGACGAACTCCCTGCTGGCGATCCGGCGCGGATGCACCTCGCGCGGGCTCTGGGCCGGCTCGGAGAGGCCGAGGACGCCCCCCGCCTTGCGCGTGCGCTCCAGACCGACCCCGACTGGCGCGTCCGTGTCAACGCCGCAGCTTCGCTCGGCCGCATCGTAGAGACCCGGGACGCCAGAGGCGCGCTGTTCGCCGCATTGGACGATCCCAGCGTGCACGTACGCGTCGTGGCGGCGACATCCATTGCGGGCGCAGACGCGCTGCCTCCCGTGTATGTGGACCGAGCGCGGACGTGGATCGAAAGCCGTGCCGCTGGCGAGTGGCAGGCGGCGGCGGCGCTGTTGCCCGCGATGGCAGCAGCAGGGGACGGCGCGTTTGTGGCGCGATGGGTAGAGGCGCAGAGCGACGTGTTCGCGCGGGCCGCTGGCGCCTCGGCGTTGGGCGCGGCCTCCGGCGACGCTGTGGCGACCGACGCCCTTCTGACGCTCGCGCAGGATGAGCGCGCTCTCGTCGCGAGCGCCGCGCTCGGCGCGATGGGCCGCCTCTGGCGCCGCGAGCGCAGCGAATCCCTCGCCCAAACCCTCGCGCCCGCTCTGTTGGAAGGCCTCCGCCGTCAGGACGTCGCGACAACCGGGAGCGCGGCCGGCGTTCTCGGCGACACCTTGTTCGCGCGCTACGGCGCGCCAGAAGCTCTGCGCGAGGTGTACGAGAGCTACGACGCGCCAGAGGCGCTCGAAGCCCGCGTCGCGATCCTGAACGCGATCGGCGAGGGGCGCGACGGGAGCGAACTCGACTTCCTGCTCGGCATCGCGCTCAACGCCGAAACCTCGCCGCCGCTGCGGAAGGCCGCCGTGGACGCGCTCAACAAGCGGCTCGTGGAGGGCATCGACGTGGACCTGACGCAGGCCTCTGGCGAGGCCGCCGAGACGGTCGGCATCGACTGGGCGTTTTTGGGCCGGCTGGGCCGGCATCCGCTGCTGACGCTCCAGACCACGCGCGGCGAGATCGGGATCGAGATGGACGCCGAGGCAGCGCCGCAAACGGTGCAGACGATGACGCGGAGCGCTCGCGAGGGCAACTACGACGGCGTGCCGTTCCACCGCGTCGTCCCCAACTTCGTGCTCCAGGGCGGCGATTACTTCCGCCGCGACGGCTACGGCGGCCCGGATGTCCCCATCCGCAGCGAGTTCTCGCGCCTCCGCTACCGCACCGGTACCGCGGGCATCGCCTCGTCCGGGAAGGACACCGAGGGCGTTCAGTTTTTCGTCACGCACAGCCCCACGCCGCACCTCGACGGCCGCTACACCGTGTTCGGCCGCGTCGTAGAAGGGCAGGACGTGGCCAACGAGATCCGCGTAGGCGACGTGATTCTCAATGCCCGCGTGACCGCCGAGCGATAACCAGCAGTTCAGCGCGATGAGCAAGACCGGCGACGCGCCTTTGGCGCCAGAGGCAGAGCCCACGATGCCAGCTGCGCCAGAGGCGCGGCCGAAAGCCTCTGGCGGTCTGGGCGAGGTCGCGCGGCTGTTCCTCAAGCTCGGGTTCATCGCCTTCGGCGGCCCGGCGGCGCACATCGCGATGATGGAGGACGAGGTGGTGGAGCGGCGTGGGTGGCTCTCGCGCCAGCACTTCCTGGACCTGATCGGCGCGACGAACCTCATCCCGGGCCCGAACTCGACCGAGATGACGATGCACGTCGGCTACGAGCGTGCGGGGTGGCGCGGACTGTTCGTGGCGGGCGCGTGTTTTATCGGTCCGGCGGTCCTGCTCACGGGGCTCGCGGCGTGGGCGTACGTGGAGTACGGCGAGCTGCCCGTCGTTGAGCCATTCCTGTATGGTATCAAGCCTGCGGTCTTGGCCGTTATCGCAGGAGCGCTGTGGAAGCTGGGCAAGAAAGCGATCAAAGGCTGGCCTCTGGCGGTGATCTCGGTTCTCGTCGCTAGCGCGGTGCTAGCGGGTCTAGGGGAAGTGTGGGCGCTCCTCGTGGGGGGCATTCTGGGCGCGCTCGCGCTCCGCGCGGTCGCCCCTGGCGACAGCGGGACGGCTTCGCGGTGGTTGCCCATCCTGTTTCTGCAGAGCAGCGGCGCGGGCCTCGCCTCTGGCGCCAGCGGCCTGGGCGCGGCGTCCAGCGTGTCGATGTGGAAGCTGTTCCTCTTCTTCCTGAAGGTGGGCAGCGTGCTCTACGGCTCGGGCTACGTGCTCGTGGCGTTCCTCGAAGGTGGGCTCGTAGACGACCTCGGCTGGCTTACCCAAGGGCAACTCCTCGACGCCATCGCCATCGGGCAGTTCACGCCCGGCCCCGTGCTCTCCACGTCCACCTTTATCGGCTACCTCGTGCTCGGCGTCGGCGGTGCGGCCGTCGCGACGCTCGGCATCTTTCTGCCGTCGTTCGTTTTCGTGGGCATCCTGAACCCGCTGATCCCGCGCCTGCGGCAGTCGGCGTGGCTCTCGGCGTTTCTAGACGCCGTCAACGCGGCCGCCGTCGCGCTGATGCTCGCCGTCACGCTTCAACTCGGGCGCGACGTGCTCGTGTCGTGGCCCGCGGTCGTGATCGCGTTGCTTGCTGCCGTCGCAGTGATCCGGTTCAAGCTGAACGCGGTCTACATCGTGCTCGGCGGCGCAGCGCTCGGCTTCCTGCTCTCCGCCTGGGCCTAGCGCGAGAGGCCTCTGGCGGAGGATCCGCAACGCTTCAGCGCCAGAGGCTCAGGAGCGGCGGCGGGGGAGGGTGGAGAGTCCAACGGATCGATACAGGGGGCAGAACCCCACGGCAGCGGTCGCAACCAGCACGACGGCGATCACGCCCAGCACCCACGCGAACAGCGTGCTCTCGATCAGGCCGAACAGGAGCAGGACGCCGATGACGCCCGCCGCGACGAGGCGGACTTTACGGTCGGGATAAGAGAGGTTGGTCGTCATAGTCCGAAGGGGCGGTGAACCGTGAACGTACGATGATGGAACTGAACGGGAGGACTCTCGCGCCAGAGGCCATCGCGCGAGGCCTTTCGGCTCGGCCTCTGGCGCCGGTATCTTGGCGCACTCACCTGCCCGACTGCTCGTGCCTTTCCCGTCCGCGCCCTCGCCCCGAACCATTGTGCTCACGGTTATCGCCCTCGTGGTCGCGGTCGTGACGGGCCTCTCGGCTTGCAACACCAGTAGTGGCATCGAGCCCCCCGAAGGGTGGGAAGACCTCGGCGACGGTCGGTGGATCCGCACGGGCGCCGACACGACCGGCGCCTTCCGCGACCTCTCCTCCGTCGCCGCGATCGGCGTCGTGGACTCGACCGATTCGGAGGTGATCCGCTACGCGAAGGAAGAGCTGCTGTACCTCTACCGCACGTCGCCCGAGATCGTGGACAGCCTATTCCAGGCCGAGGCCGTGCCGCTGCTCGACCGCTCGTACTCCAACGTCAACTTCCAGGACGAGGTCAACACCGCGCTCAACGACGTTAAAAAGGCGCTCCTTGGCGATGGCACGGACGTGTCCACGTACCGCCAGTCCACCGCGCTTCCCGGCTCGTCCACGGCCCCTGCCGTCTACCCGGACAGCCTCAAGAACGCAGGCGTCACCGGTCGCGTCGCCGTTCAGACGTACGTCAACGCGGACAAGCAGCCTGTGGCGGTGCAGGTCGTCGAGAGCGTCAACCCGACGCTGGACGCGCTCGTGATGCGTCAGGCCGCGACCTCGACCTACACCTCAGCCTGGGTCATCGAGGACCCGCGCCGCGGCGGCAAGGCCATCCCCAACTACGTCCGCCTGACGATCCCCTTCGAGTGAGGCTGACGCTCGCCTTGGAGCCTCTGGCGGTGTGCCGCCTCGCGCCAGAGGCGGAGGTGGAGGAGTGGATGTGGCGCGGGCCTCTGGCGTCCGTCACGCGGACGGGCGCCGAGCTCTCGGTCGTGTGCGCGCAAGAGGCCGTGCCGGAGGGCGTGCAGGCCGAACGCGGCTGGCGCGCGATGGCCATCGCCGGCTCGCTCGATTTCGCGCTGACGGGCGTGCTCGCGAGCCTCGCCGAGCCTCTGGCGGAAGCGGGCGTCCCCGTCTTCGTCGTCTCCACCTTCGACACGGACTGGCTGCTGGTGAAAGACGACCGGCTGGACGACGCCTTCGCGGCGCTCCACGCCAGAGGCCACGAGGTGCGTAATGCGTAATGCGTAATGCGTAATGCGTAATGCGTAATGCGTAATGCGTAATGCGTGAGGGGCGCGGCTTTTTTTGTTCCGGTGGGAGGTCGTTTCCCCGCCTGGCCTCTGGTGCCGAGGGACGAGAAGTTGTCTCGGGGCTCTCTGCTCGGCGCCACCGCCAGAGGCGTGTACGGCCTCCCCTACGCATCATGCAGTACGCATTCCCTCGGTACGCATCCCCCGCAGCGCAAGAGGCGCGGTTCGCTCCCGTGCCCTACCGCCGGACCTCTGGCGGCACGCCGTCTAGCCAGCCTGCCTCTACGCACGCCCAGAGGCCGATGCAGATCGCCTCGGCGACATCGTGCTTGAGCTTTCCCTTTGGGTTCGCAGCCTCGCTCCACGTGATGATGCGTCGGGCGTAGGCGTCCGCAGCTTCTTTGGCGAGTGCGCCTGACCGCCTCTCGCGCGGTAAGAGCAGGCCTCGTCGCCACACGCCAGCGTCCATGATGCGGACACGGAGATCGCGCCGCAGACCTGCCGCTTTCCATAGCTCGGCGAGGTTTCCGCCGCCCTCCAGCACCAGCCGCTCCAACTCGGGCGTCTCCGCCAGAAGCGAGTGCGCGGCCCGCTTGAGCCGCGCCCGGCTGCCCAGGTTCTGCGAGCGGTACGACAGCAGCCGGCCTCTGGCGTCGAAAAACGCGAGGCCGGTGCGGACGCCGAGGTCGACGGCGAGAAGGGTGGGCTCGGGAGGGATGGGGGATGGAGGCATGGAGGGATGGGCAGAACCCGAACCCTCCATCGCTGATCCCTATCCCAGCAGCACGCCTGCGATGGTGGCGGTCATGAGGTTCGCGAGCGTGCCCGCGAGGACGGCGCGGAGGCCGAGACTCGCGATCTCGCCCGTCCGCTCCGGCGCCAGAGGCCCGATGCCGCCGATCTGGATGCCGATGGACGAGAGGTTGGCGAAGCCGCACAGCGCGAACGTCGCCATGACGATCGTCTTCTGGTCCAGTACGCCGGTCCCGAGCAAGTCCGCGAACTGGCTGTAGGCCACGAACTCGTTGGCGATCACCTTTGTCCCGAGGAGTCCGCCAAACGTCGTGATGTCGGCTGTGGGCACGCCGATGAGCCACGCGACAGGCGCGAGCACGACGCCGAGGATGCTCTCCAGCGTCATCGTGTAGCCGAACAAGCCGGCGCTCCAGTCGATGATGCCGTTGATCATCGCGATGAGCGCGAGAAAGGCGATGAGCATCGCGCCGATGTTGAGCGCGAGCTGCATCCCGTCGGCCGCGCCCGTGGCGGCGGCGTCGATGATGTTCTTGGGGCCGGCGTCCTCCAGCGCCTCCACGGCGGCCTCTTGCGCCTCGTCGCTGGAGGTGGCGGGAAGGGTCGCCTCACCGGCGTCGGTGACAGGGACCACGCCAGAGGCCGTGCTGGCGACGGCGGCGTGCGCCTCTGGCGAGAGGCTGTCCGTCACGGGGCGCGTTTCCGGGATGAGGATCTTCGCGAGGACGAGGGCCGCGGGCGCCGCCATCACGCTCGCGCCCAACAGTTGCTCAGCGAAAAGCTGCTGCCCGGCCTCCACCGCGATGCCGGCCACGCTCGCGTAGCGCTCGCCGAGGAAGGCCACGTAGCTCGCGAGCACGCCGCCTGCGATGGTCGCCATGCCGCCCGTCATGACGGCCATGAGCTCGGAGCGCGTGAGGTTCTTGATGTACGGCTTGATCACCAGCGGCGCCTCGGTCTGCCCCACGAAGATGTTCGCGCTCACGCTCAAGGACTCTGGCCCGCTCGTGCCCAGCGCGCGGCGCACCACCCACGAAACGCCCCGCACGATCCACTGCATGATGCCGAGGTAGTACAAGACCGACATCAGCGACGCGAACACGATCACGGTCGGCAGCACGTAGGCGAAGAAAAAGAAGCCCAATGAGCCCTCAGACCCCGGTGAGAGCGCGAGGGTGCCGAAGATGAACGTCGCTCCAGCCTCCACGGCCGCGAGGAACTTGACGAAGAGCCCCGCCACCCACGCAAACGCCGCGCGCGGCCACCCGAACGGCGCGAACGTCTCGGCCAAGTCCTCGCCCTTGAGGAAGAGGACCGCGAAGACGAGCTGGAGCAGCAGCCCAGCGCCGACCGTCCGCCAGTTGATGCGCCTCTTGTCGGACGAAAGCAGGAACGCGATGGCGATGATGCCGACGAGGCCGAGCAGACCCCGGCCGGCCGAAGTGAGGAAGTCGATGTCCATGGGATGCGCCTGGGGCGCCGTCGTGGGAGGTCGCCGAAGATACCCGGTGCTTCAGCCCTCGCCAGAGGCGCGGTCGGTGAAGGAGACAGCCGCCGCGCCGGTCGGCCTATCAGGCCTCTGGCGCCAGAGGCTACACCAGCCGCCCCATGCGCAGGCAGCGCTCCAGCCACGTCTTCTTCTTCTCCAACGCCACCACGCTCGCGTCTGCTTGCGCCTGCCCGCGGATCTGCCGCTTCCACGCCGCGTGGACGTGGCTCACAGGCACGTCGATGCCAAAGGCTAGCTCCTTGGCGATCTCGGAGCAGGCGAGGCGGAGCTCGCGCTCTTTTTTGGCCACGTCGAACTGCACGGGCGCGGCCTCTGGCGCGGGCGCGTCGGCGTGGAACGTGCGGCTGGAGCGGGCGCGGCCGAACTGCTCCTGGCGGTGCGTCTGCCGCCCGGCGTCGCGGACGGACTTGAGCGCCCATGCGCTCCGCTCCGGTTGGTCCGGGATGGCCGCGGGTTCCACGATGCGGTTGGACTCCTTCCGCATCTTGATGCCGACCTTCTCCTCGCTGGCGAGCCAGCGCAGCGTTTCCACCACGTCCGAGTCATCCGCCGCGTAGAGGTCGCAGCGGTTGGCCTCTTCGGGCCAGCTCGGGACGTAGCGCATGCCTCGAAAGACCTGCTGGAGCGTCTTGCTGAGCGCCCGCACCAGGTCGGCTTTGACGATGACGGAGATCGGCTTGATGTCCGTCCCCTCGCCGATCATGTCCACCTGCACCATCACGTCTAGCCGGCCCTCGCGGTAGTCGTTGAGGTGTTTCGTCCGCTCCGCCAGAGGCACGTCCTGACCGATTCGCTCGGCGCGGAGGCCGGGGAAGCGGCGCTTGACGTAGTCCAAGATGGCGGCGGAGTGCGCGTTGCTCATCGCGATAACGAGCATCTGGTGATCGCGCCAGCCGTCCAGCAGGCTGCCGGACTTGGCGAGCGCGCGGACCAACTCGCCGCGCTTCTCTTGGAACCGTGCCACCGCCGGGCCCACGAGGGCGTCCAGGTACACCTCGTGAAAGCGGAGCTTGCGCCGCGCGAGGTAGGTGTCCACGTCGCGAGAGGCCTCGACCTCCTGGCGGAGTTCAGAAAGAGTCACGTCCACTTCCTCGCCGCTTTCCGTGTTGACCATCCGCACGGAGTAGTCCACCACGTGGGCGTCCACGCGCTTGAGGATGCGGCCTTCCTCGTGCGCGTCGCGCATCGTCACCTCGTGGAGCGCGCGGTAGGTCTGCACGCCGTCGGCGTCCTCGTCGAACGGGACGCCGAAAAGGGTTTTGTTGTCGCTCCGGAGCGGCGTGCCGGAAAGCGCCACGCTCGCGGCGTGGGGGAACCGGGCGAGTCGCGTGGCCCACGTGCCCTCGTCGGCCAAGTGGTGTACCTCGTCAAAGACGAAGAGCGCCTTGGACTGCCGGCAGTATTCCAGAAGCGCCTCGTTGCCGCGGTCGCCCGCAGCGTACTGGTACGTGGTCACCACGAACTCCGTCTGGAGGTTCTTGACGAACACCCGGTCCGAGTCCGCCACGCAGTACGTCGGCGGCGTGCTGCCGAGGCTCTGGAACACGAAGGCGAGCTCCTGCGCGTCGGCGTACTGGTCCCGGAGGTTGCCGCGCGGTACGAAGACGACGAGCCGGTTCGCGATGCCCATCTCGCGCGCGACGAGGTAGCTCGCGAGCGCCGTGATCGTCTTGCCATAGCCCGGCACGAAGACGCCCAGCGCGTTGCGCTCGCCTCTGGCGAGGGCGCCGGCCCAGGCGGAGAGGAACTGCGACTGCCCGTCGCGCAGGCGGAAGCCGCCCTGAGGGCGGATGCCGGTAATAAACGGAGCGGGCAGGGTGTCGGACACTGAGGGCAGCACGAGGGGCCGCGAACCTATGCCACCTCGGGCGCCAGCGTTGCGTCACTCTGGCGAAGCGCGAGCGAAGCCGGAGCGCGGGCCGCGCGGGTGGCGCCAGAGGCCTACAGCCGCCCCGCCAGCCTCTGGCGCAGGAGGTCGACCAGCGCCGGGTCCATGAACGCGTAGTCGTCCGGGATGCCGAGCGTCGTGATCTCCACGCCCGCGACGTGCGGCCCGAAATCGCGGCGGATCGCTCGCGCGTGACGCGGCTCCATGCACACGATCCAGTCGGTCCACTCGATGAGGTCGAGCGAGACGCGCACGTCGGCGTCGGGCGCGGTCCCGGCGCTGAGAGTCTGGACGCCAGAGGCCTCGCTGAACACGCGCTCGGCGGTTGGGCTGCGGAGGCGGTTGCGGGAGCAGACGAAGAGGACGCGCATCCCACAGGCTACGACGGCCTCTGGCGGCATGCGCGAGCGCGGCGTGTGCTCGGACGCCAGGGGCTGAACGCAAACCGCCCCGCCGGCACGCGGCCAGCGGGGCGGAGACGCCAGAGGCAGGCCTCTAGCGAACGGGTGCGCCTCGGCGCTACTCCATCTCTTCCAGCACGTACACGTCGTTCTCGCGGTCCACGTCGGGGTAGAGCCCATCGGGATCGATCTGCGCCATCGTGACCTCGCGGCCGTCGGTGGGGATCTCAACCGTGACCTCCTCGCTCACGCCGAAGCCTTCGACGGGGACGGCCAGGCGGGCCGTGGACCCATCGGCGAAGGTGACCTCGACGGTCGTCGGGAAGACGAGACCGCTGACGTGGGAAACGGTCACGCGCGCGATGCCGTCCTGCACGTCCACGTCGTCGATCTCGGCGTCGTAGGTGCGGACGGTGTCGAACCAGCCGCGCCAGAACCAGTCAAGGTCCTCGCCACTCACGTCCTCCATCGTGCGGAAAAAGTCAGCGGGCTGCGGGTGCTTGTAGGCCCAGCGCTCGATGTACGCCTTAAAGGCGCGGTCGAAGCGCTCCTCGCCGAGAACGGCCGTGCGGAGCAGGCTCAGGCCCATGCCGGGCTTGAAGTAGCTGTTCCAGCCGCCTTCCTGGCCCGAGAGCTGGTCGGCGTAGGTCAGGATCTCGTCGTCACCGCTACCGAAGGAGCCGGTAAGCCGCGCGAAGGTGTCTGGCTGGAGCAGCTGAACGCCCTGCGTACGCTCGGCCTGGCCGTATCCCGCGATGCTGGTGTCCGGGTTCTCGTTGTAGTACTGGATCGCCGAGGGGCCGTTGATAAACGTGTTGAAGCCCTCGTCCATCCACGCGTGGCGGCGCTCGTCGGAGCCCACGATCATGGGAAACCAGTTGTGGCCCAACTCGTGGTCCACGACGCCGAAGAGGCTGAAGTGGCGGCTGCGAACCGACGAGAAGTGGATCATGGGGTACTCCATGCCGCCGATGTGGCTCGCGACCGAGATCGCGACCGGGTAGGGGTAGGGATACCAGTACGAGTTGTTCTCGATGGAAGCCTTGCCGAAGTGCGTGGCCTCTTCCCATCCGGGCTCCTCTGGCGTGCCGAGGCCCTCCTTCGGGTAGGCGCTCATGATGAGCACGTTGTTGGTGGAGCCGTCCGCCATCTGGACCGGCGCGTTGGCGGCGTCCACGATAAAGGCGGCGCTGGCGCCCCAGGCCACGTCGCGCACGTTCTCGGCGCGGAAGCGCCACGTGGTCATGCCGGAGCGGGCTCCAGGCTGACCGATCTCGTCTTCTGTCGCGATGTACACGCGCTCGCTAGACGTGCGGGCGCGCTCCAGCCTCTGGCGCTGCTCGCGGGAGTACACGTCGTTCGGGTTCTGGAGCGCGCCGGTGGAGACGACCTCCATGTTGGCCGGGACGGTGAGCGCGAGGTCGAAGTCGCCGTACTCCAGGTAAAACTCGCCGCTGCCGAGGTAGGGGAGGTTGTTCCAGCCGTTCACGTCGTCGAAGACGGTCACGCGCGGGTACCACTGCGCCATGCTGTAGATGGTGCCATCGGCGACGTCCAGGCGGCCCATGCGGGGCGTGCCAGGGCCCTCGGGTACGCGGAAGCTGAACGGGATGCGGACCTCGGTCTCGCCGCCAGAGGCCTCCAAAGGCTCGGGCAGGTCGAGACGCATGCGCGTGTCGTCCACGAACGGCGTGACGGTGCGGCCGTCCACGGTGATGGTGCCGAGGCGGTAGCCGTTGCGCTCGTCCAGCGAGGCGCCGTCGGCGCGGCTCCCGGCGCTGGCGCCGCGGCTGGTGGGCACGAACAGGTTCTGCTCCAGCTGGAACCACATCTTGTCCAGGTCCTCCGGGCTGTTGTTGGTGTAGCTGAGGACGACCTCACCCGAGACGATGTGCGTGGACGGGTCCAGGCTCACCGCGATCTTGTAATCCGCCTCCTGCTGCCAGTACTGCGGTCCTGGGCGGCCGCTGGCGCTGCGGTACACGTTGGGCGTGGGCAGCTGGAACGGCTCGAAGAGATCCTTGACCGGCTCGATGGGCGGCGCGGCCTCGGCGATCGCCTCCTCCATCGTCTCCATGTCGATGCGCCCGGCCTCGATGGTGAGCGTGCTGTTGCCGAGCACGAGCGTGGCGGTCATCTCGTCGCCGTCGACGGTGCCGCTGAGGCTGAACGGAGGTCCGGCACCGCCGACCTCGAAGGTGCCCGCGTAGCTGAAGGTGCCGTCGGAATCCGTGAGGGTGGTGCCGGTAAGCGTCGCGTCCAGGCCCTGGCCGTCGAGCGTCATGCGCCCGTCTTCGCCGGGGGGCGCGATCACCAGAAAGCCGGAGTCGACGGCTTCGTTGGCTTCGGGGTTGATGAGGTCGAACGTCCAGACGCCAGCGGCGTTTTGCGCCCACGCGCCTGTGGCAGCGAAGGCGAGGAGGAGGACGAGGAGTGTGCGGAGTCGCATGGAGGAGGAGAAGGGGAACAGGAACGGACGCGGGGACCCGAAAGGGGCCTCTGGCGCCAGAGGCGCCAAGCTAGGCGGGCGTCGGACGGGCACGGCGTCAGGGAATGGCGGAAACGGGCCGCTTGGGCACAAGGGTGCAGGCGTGCCGGGGAAGACCGTGCGAAGGGCCTACGACAGAAGCTGTGGAGCCGGACGTTGAGAGGGCAACCCCCCGCCCGCCCTCGTGCGGGCAGGGGCTGCGCCAGAGGCGTCCGAAACCCCGCGCGCGCGCAGCGGTCCATCGCGCATGACCGACGCGTTCCCCACGCCCGCCTCTGGCGCGGCTTCGACCTCCGCAGCCTCTGGCGACCTCGTGCTCAACCTTCGCGGCGTGACCAAGCGCTACGCCGAAGGCGCCGGCTTCCGCGACGTGCTCGCGGGTGCCGATCTGCAACTGGAGCGTGGTGCGTTGGGCGCCCTTGTCGGCAAGTCCGGCGCGGGCAAGAGCACGCTGCTCAATCTCATTTCGGGGATCGACCAGCCGGACGGCGGCGAGGTCGTCGTGGACGGCACGCACCTGGAGAAGCTGAGCGAGCGCGACCGGACGCTGTTCCGGCGCCAGCACCTCGGGTTCATCTTCCAGTTCTACAACCTCGTGCCCACGCTGACGGTCGAGGAAAACGTCCGCTTCCTCTTGGACCTTAACGGCGTCGCCGCGCCCCAGGCTCGCGACCGCGCGCACGCGCTCTTGGAGGAGGTGGGGCTCGCCGACCGCGCGGCGGCGTTTCCAGACCGGCTCTCCGGTGGCGAGCAGCAACGCGTCGCCATCGCGCGGGCGCTCGCGCATGAGCCGTCGCTCGTCCTCGCCGATGAGCCAACGGGCGACTTGGACGGCGATACGGGCCTCGTCATCCTCGACCTCTTGGAGCGCATGACGCGCGCCAGAGGCCGCACACTCCTCATGGTCACGCACGACGAGAGCACGCTGAACCGTGCCGACGTGGTGTTCCGTCTCGCCTCTGGCGAGGTCACGGCGGAGCGCCGCACGCCCGGTCGCTAAACGCACATCGGCCTCTGGCGCAACGCTTCGCCAGAGGCCGCGATGGGAGAGCGCCCGAGGCGCCGCTAGCTCGCGCTAACCGCCGGCTGGCTGCGTCGGACCGGCGGCTCGTCGGGACGCGCCAGGAGCGTTTCCCAGTCGATGCGGCCGGTGGCCTGCATGACGATGAACAGTGTCGCGATGGAGAGCAGCGTGACGGCCAGGCCGGTAAAGCCCTCTAGGAAGAAGGTGCACGCGAAGCCGACGAGGTACACCAGTTGTGCCCCGCCGACTTCGACGAGCGCGAACCGCAGCCCGCTCACCAGCCGCATGTAGCTCACCACGAGGCCCATGCTCACAACTGACGAGATCACGAGCGCCACACCCACGCTCAGGTGGTCCACCGAGTACGCCAGAAGCAGGTGGAAGGCGAAAAAGGCCGCCCCCAGGAAGAAGTAGTGCATCGGGTGGAGCCGCACGCCGCGCAGGAGCGTGAGCACGAAGACGGCGAAGAAGAACAGGAACAGGCTCACCGGCGCGAAAAACGTCACGCGGCTTACCCACGGGCCGGGGTTGAGCTTCTGCGGCATCGCCATCCCGATCGCGGCGTCGGTGACGAGCGTGCCCTTGTCCCAGGCCAGCGACCAGCCCTTGCCGGTTTTGCGCTTCTCCGTCGGGGACAGCGTGCCAGGAGGGAAGTCCACGTCGGCGAAGTCCGTCGTCATCGTCAGCGCGAAGTCGCGGATCGTCGCCACGCCGCCGGCCGGGCCTCTGGCGCCAGAGGCGAATTCCTGAGCAGAGGCGGTCGGGGAGAGTTCGTAGCGCCACGTACCCGTCCCTTGCGACGTGTAGCCGACGTGGATCTCCGCGCTCTCGCCGGGCTCTAGCTCCAGCCTGTGCGCGAGGGCGCCGCCGTCGACGCTGGCCTCGGCGGAGTCGCCGTTGACGAGCAACTCCACGTCGCCGAAGACGGCCGCTTGCGACGGGAGGCGGAAGCGGAAGTCGTACGTCGCCGGCTTCTCGGTCTCGTTCTCAATGCCGTAGCGGCCCTCGAACGCGATGTCGTACGTGGGGTACCAGAGGAGCCCCTTGCGCCGGTGCTCCAGTTCCACCTGGGTCCGGATGCGGCTGCTCGTCGCGCTCGTCGCGTTCCACACCTCGCGCATTTCGGCTTTGGTTTCGGTCTCCCCGGGTGCGCCTTCCTTGGGCCGTGTCACGTTTTCCAAAACGGTCTCGACGCGAGAGACAGCAGGTGAGAACTGGACCTGCTCGCCGCCCCACAGGCGGCCGACGGCCAGCTGCATGTCGCGGTCTTGCGAGTGCGTGCGCTCGACGACCGTCGCGCCGAGCATTGTCCAGGCGACGCAGCAGCAGATAAAGATGAACGAGATGGCAAAGATGCGTTTGGTCATGGGAGCGGGGAATCCGGTGGGGTGACGGGGCCTCTGGCGGGGACGCTGGAGGTGAGAGCGGGGGAGTGGGCCTCTGGCGCCGGAGGCGATCAGGCCGCGATGGGGAGCGCGGAGGGGATGGGGGCGTGCGCGTCGGCCTCGACACGCAAGACGCGGCGGGAGAGCGCGCGGGACGTGTCTGTTGCGACGTCGGCGTAGGAGAGCCCGGCGCGGCGGAACACGCGGCGGTGCGCGCCCGCCCAGACGGCGAGCGTGGTGCCCGCCATCAGCGCGCGATGGGCAGCGCGGACGATGCCTCGCGCCAGAGGCCAGCGGGCAGCCTGGAAGAGCGCGAGACGCTCGGCGTGGAATCGGACGTGGGCGGACTCGTCGCGCAGGATCTGGGTGCAGAGCGCCCGCGTCACCGGGCACTCGGTGGCGTCGCGCAAGGCGGCGTAGTAGGAGAGGGCTACGATTTCGGCGGTCACGAGCACGCGGAGGCACACCTCCAGACCGTCCCCAGACCCGAGCTTGCGGACGATGCGGAAGGCGCCGTCTAGAGGTGTGGTCGTTTTGAGGCGTTCGCCTGCGCCCGTGAGCAGGCGCGCCAACTCGGCCGCGTGCCGGACCTCTTCACCGACGAAGAGGCGCATCGCTTTCGGGTAGTCCACGTCGCCCGTTCGGGCGGCGTATCGGTCCGCGCACAGGCGGAGGTAGCGGCCTTCGGACTGCTCACCCAACTGGAATTCCTGGATAGAGGCGACGATGGCGCGCCGGTCCTCTGGCGTCCATCGGATGGGCTCGTCCCACGGAATGGGGCGGTCGGCGGTGGTGTTGCGCGCGAAGATGTCGCGCCAGTCGGCGGAGGTACGGAGGCGGGGCATGGATCAGGCGGCGAGGTGAGCGAGGGCGCCAGAGGCTGGCGTGTTGGGCACTGGGGCGTTGGAAGCCGAGGCGCCAGAGGCCTGGGCGGCGCTTGAGGGAGCGAGGCCGCCAAAGCGCCTCTGGCGGGAGCGGAAGTCCGCCACGGCGTCGGCGAGCGTCTCGCCGGTCACGTCGGGCCAGGGGAGGGCGAGGAAGAGGAGCTCGGCGTAGGCCAGCTCCCAGAGGAGGAAGTCGCTCAGGCGGCGCTCGCCGCTTGTGCGCACGAAGAGATCGACGGGGCAGGCGTCCACGCCGTCCGGGTGGAGTGCACGTCCGAGCGCGGCCTCCATGTCTTCGCGCGTGACGGCGCACGCCTCTGGCGAGGCCGCGCGTGCGCCAGAGGCGAGGTCGGTTGCGGCGCGGCACAGGGCGTCTCGCGAGGAGTAGTCCAGCGCGAGGCGGAGGTGCAGGCGCGTGCCGTGGCGCGTTTCCCACTCGGCGCGGGCGAGGGCGGAGCGGATCGTGCCGGGCAGCCGGTCGCGGCGGCCGATGGCGGTCAGGCGCACGCCAGAGGCTTTGAGCTCGGGCACCTCGCGGCGGAGGCCGAGGCCGAACAGGCCCATCAAAGCCGTCACCTCGGCGCGTGGGCGCTTCCAGTTGTCTGACGAGAAGGCGTAGAGCGTGAGCGTGGTCACGCCAGAGGCCGGCGCGGCACGCACGACACGGCGCACGGCCTCGACGCCGGCGCGGTGCCCTTCTGTCCGGGGGAGGCCGCGTTGCTCGGCCCATCGGCCGTTGCCGTCCATGACGAGCGCGACGTGGAGTCCTTTGCGAAGAGTGGTTTGCATTTCAAAGTTTGGAGGCGTGAGAGGAATCTGAGATCGGCCTCTGGCGAGAACGCATCGCGCCAGAGGTCCGAGGGGTTAGAAGAGGAAGGGGAAGAGGAGCACAACCGACGCGCTCCAGATCGTGTAGACCGTGAGGTACCGCGCCGTCCATGCCTCGACGGGCGCGGAGCCGTTGCCCGCGAGCCGGCGCCAGAGGGGGAGCACCATGCCCGCGAAGTGAACCGCGATCAGCGCGTTGAAGCCGACGACGGCGAGCCGGTTGGGCGTGAACCCGCCCTCGGCGAGCCGCCCGGCAACAAACGCGAAGGCGGTGAGGTCGGCCGCTAGGGCGAGCGTTACGAGTCCCGCCCCGACCCAGTCCGTCCAATGCTTCTCTACGTCCGGGCGCTCGGCCTCGATGAGAAGCACGAGCCCCAGAACGGCGATCAGCGCGATGTTGAGGGTCAGCAGCGTGTCACGGTCGTTCAGCTCGCCGCTGAGGAGCAGAAACGGGAAGTAGACCGTCAGCACGGCAAGCGCCATCGGGCCGAAGACGCGGGCGACGAGCGGCGCCAACCGCGCGCTCTCGGGACGTTGGCCCGCCAGAAGCAAGCCGATGGGCAGCACGCCGAGAAGCCCGGCCGGGACGACCCATTCTCCCAACACGTGCCACGCTTCGATGTCGATCGCCTCGAATAGCGCCGCCGTTAATCCGGTGAGCAGCGCGCCGACGATCAGGAGCGGAATCGCCAGCGCAGCGCCCTCACCGACAAGTTGTAGGTAGCCCATCCGCCCCTCGACCGACCGCCATTGGCGCCCGAGGGCGAGCGCGGACCCCACCGCTATAAGCAGAGTCGGCAGGTGGAGAACCGAAAGCCACGCCACGCCTTCCGCTTCCGTGCTCAGGTCCGCCAGAGGCCTGAACGCCTGGATAGCGAGCAGAGCGGCCACGACGCTCCCGGCCGTGAGCATGCTCTGCGTGGATGGTCGGTAGCGCCGCGCCAGGAGCACGAGGACCGGGAACAGCACGTAGAACGGTGCGAACCGCTGGTGGAAATGGTCGGCTCGCATTCGGTTGCTGCGTGGGCCTTCCCAGCTCGTCCATCCGAGAAGCTCCGGGAGCTTGAACCACAAAACCGCCAGCACGATGAGTCCGACGGCCCACCCCAGGAGCCCACGTGCGCGCTCGGCGCTCAGCACTTCCGCCCAGCGCCACGTGGATTCGGCCCCTGGCGCCAGAGGTTGCGCGGTGAGTAAGCCCTCGGCATCCAACCGGGCGTGCCAGAAGGCGAGGCCGGGCTCGGCAGAGTGGGAGTCCCAAGCAGCCGAGAAAGCGCGCGCAAACGCGTGTGGATCGTCCCGGTACAGGCGCTCCAACGTCGGCGGGGCGTCCAAGTAGTTGAGGAGGTGGGAGGGGTCCATGTGAAGTGGTTTGAAATGCAAAGTTGGGGCGCGACGTGCAAAGTGTGGTGTCTCGTTTGAGCCTCTGGCGCCAGAGGCCCATTGGTCGCTCGCTATGGCCTCGCGGCCTGGATGACGGCTTCCATCTGGTCCAGATAGCTCGCGAGCGCGGCCCGGCCCGCGTCAGTCAGGTCGAACTCGGTGTGGGGCATCCGGTCTACGAAGGACTTCGTGACGCGGAGGTATCCGGCCTCTTCCAGCTTTCGCGCGTGGACGGAGAGGTTGCCGTCGGTCAACTCCAACACGGCCTTGAGGTCGGTAAAGCTCGTCGCGCCACCCGCCGCGAGGGCGCTCACGATCCCCAATCTCACCCGCTGGTGAATCACCGGGTCGAGGTCGGGCACGCCGCTAGCGACGCCAGAGGCTGCGGTGGATCGTGTGGTACGTCGGATGGCCATGTCAGGATGAAACGGAAGGGGGAGGGGCCTCTGGCGCCAGAGGCTAGCCGCCGTGCTTGCGCACGATGAGCGCGCCGAAAACGACGTGGATGCCGCCGAAGCCGAGCGCGAGAAACGCGTCGCCCCAGCCCGACGGCGCAAGAAGCGCGATCGCGCCGATCAGCATGAACGCCGT
Source organism: Rubricoccus marinus (assembly GCF_002257665.1). NCBI lineage: Bacteria > Pseudomonadati > Rhodothermota > Rhodothermia > Rhodothermales > Rubricoccaceae > Rubricoccus > Rubricoccus marinus. The sequence continues at coordinate 1,059,815 of NZ_MQWB01000001.1, forward strand.
CCCCATCATGGGCACGAGGCGAACCGAGAACGTCCCCGCTGCCGCGACGCCGGCGCCGTAGCACAGCAACCAGATGCCCGGGAGGAGGTGCAGGCTCAGCGAACTGACGACGGGGATCGACCGCGGATCGTACTTCGAGGTCGGGTCGAGTTCGAACCCGTACACGGCGAGGGTCAGCGCCACGCCGACGAGGACGGCGGGCAGGAGCCCCAGGAAAAACTTGCGTCCCTGCCCACTCAGCACGGGTGCAGACGAACGGCGCGCTTTGAGGAGCGTCGCCCACAGACCAATCAGAAACCCGATTAGCGCCTCGGCGGCCCACACGGCCAGCCATGCGCTGACGGTCGGCTGCTGGTGGGCGATCCACGCAGCCGCGACTGCCGTTCCACCCATCGCGACACCGCCCCAGCCGGGGACGGCGGTAAACGTCCCGGTCCGGGCCATCGTCTCGCGGATAAACCGGAGGTGCGCATGCGCCGCGGCCTCGGGACGGGCGGCGGGTTGAGAGCGGCGGAGCGGGGGACGGTCCTGAGGCATGGTGTTCACGATCTGTATTCATTGTAGTGAAAGCACTTTGCGTTGTCAAGTCAAAGGGCGGATCGCTTGCGCAACGCTCTCTTCTTTGTTTCGGGCCTCTGGCGTCCCAGGCCTACCACCGCACCGCTGGCGCCGCGCCAGAGGCCTAAACCCAAAGCGGCCCGTCCGGAAGGGGACGGGCCGCTGAGGTACCGCGTAGGGGAATCGAACCCCTATTACCAGGATGAAAACCTGGCGTCCTAACCGTTAGACGAACGCGGCAGGGCGTCAGGGCCGGGGCCCTGACTGGGGTGGATGACGGGAATCGAACCCGCGACCTCCAGTACCACAAACTGGCGCTCTAACCAATTGAGCTACACCCACCATGGCATCCCGCTTGGGGCGGAACGTGCCGAAAAGGTACAGACACTCTCGGGGGCCTCGCACGAAGAAACTCTGAACGATGATCTAGCAGTCGCGGCGCCAGAGGACGGAGTGTTTGAGCCAGCCGGTCTAGCGGAGCACGGCCACCTTGCCGTACAGCGTCCCTTCGCCGTTGACGCCAGAGGCGGCAACGATATACACGCCCGACGGCACGAGGTCGCCGGTGCGCGCGTCGCGGCCGTCCCATTGAAACGAGCCGCCGAACACGCTGTCGCTTTCGTACACCACGCGTCCGTCCAGGGTGAGCACGCGGACGCGGCTTGTGGGTGCGTTGATGCCCGCGATGGTCACGCGGGCGTGCTCGGACGGGCGGTACGGGTTCGGCGAGAGGCGGAGCGCTTCGGAATCGAGATCCGGTCCCGTCGCGTCCCCCTTGTAGGAGTAGAGCCCGTTCGCGGTCACGATGTACACGAGGCCGGTGCTGGCGTCCACCTCAATGTCAATGATGTCATCCGTAGGGAGCGGGGTGCCGTCAGCGCCGAGGCGGAGTTGGATGCCGTCGCCCTCTGGCGTGAGCAAGAATGCGCCCGTCGTGGTGGACACCCAGATGCGGCCGGCAGGGTCCAGCGCGAGGTCTTTGATGTCGGCGTCGCGCAAGAGGTAATCCAGGCCCTCGCCGTCTCCGGTAGTGGGCCAGACGGGCTCGGCGAGGGCGTTGTCTGCGCCGAACGCGGAGCCTGGCGAGAAGATGACGGCGAGCCCGCGGCGCGTGCCGATCCATATCCGCCCTTCCAAATCCCGAACGAGCGAGGTCACGTTCCCGTTGGGCAGGCCCTGGCCGTTAAAGCCTGTCGTGAACACGCGGCCGCGGTCGTCGGCCGGGCTCAGCGGATCGCTGCCGGTGTCCCACACCATGAGCCCCTGCGGGCCCATCGCGAGCCACTTCTGCCCGAAGTTGTCCAACTCGATAGCATCGGCGCCGATGCCCGAGGGGCCGCCGGGCGGCGGGGGAAGGCCGTTCCAATCGGCTCGCGTCGCGTCAGCGGTGCCCGGGAAGGAGTGGAGCGGGAGCGGGCTGCTCTTGTTGACGATCCACCAGCGGTCTCCTTCGCGGATCATGTCCGAGATGACGAGGAAGTTCTGGGCGCCCGTCGCGCCCAACAGGGTGGAGTTGCTGCGGTCGAAAACCGTTACGTCGCCGTCCTCACTAATCACAGCGAGTCCGAGGCCATCGGTCCCGGCGAGCGCGCCTCCTTCTGATCGGGTGACGATCCGCTTAAATGAGGTGCTGGGAAGCGCCGTCTCGTCCGTGCGCAGTGTGGTCCACATGCCATCCTCAAACCAGTTGACGGCGGCGGCGCCGGAGACGCCAACGGCGGCCGTACCCGACGCTGTCCAGATGCGGCCATTGCGGCCGACATCGACGCTGACGATGCTGTTCGTAAACGGACCGCTCGGAAGCCTCGGATCGGGAGACACCACGAGCGTCCCGTCGGAAGAGGGGAGCGGGGGGTACTGGAACAGCCCGACCCCGGCATCTCCGACCCACAGGCGCCCGTCCGGTCCAAGCGCCAGGGATTGATGCCGAATGGCCTCTGGCGAAGCGTTGAAGGTGCGGAGCGGTGCTCCGGGCCGCACGAGGAACGTGCGAGACGAGCCTTGATCCAGGACCGCAAGCGTGCCGTCCACGACGACGAGATCGGAAAGGGTCTGGTCCACGAAGAGTTGGCGCTGCCACTCGCCAGAGGCTGCGCGCCGGTAGAGATCCCCGAACGGACCACCCGGCCGCCCCCCGGCCCAGACCGTGCCGTCGTATGCGACGAGCGAGTAGGCTTCGTTTCTAAACCCGTCCTCTATCGTCCACGCTGATGGGATCTGGAGGTTGGAGGTCGCCAGAGGCGCGCTTACGATGCCCTCGTCCGTCGCGAGCCAGTAAGCGTCGCCGCTGGCATTGGCCGCTGGCGCCACGATCACATCGTTGACAGGCGTCGCCGCGTCCAAGCTGCCCAGTCGCGAGGCGGTCTGGCGCACTTCGTCGCGCGCGAGGTCCCAGATCACGAGCCCGAAGTCGGTCCCGATCAGGAGCGTTTGGCCTCGGGGGCGGATGCGGTTGACGCCCCGGCTCGTGTACTGATCGGCGCGCTGAATGTCGAAAAACGTCCGCACCTCGCCAGAGGCCGGGTCAATGCGGTCCAGCGTGCCATCGGCGTAGCCGGCCCACACGCGGCCGTTCTCATCGACAGCAAGGGCGCGGACCTGACCGCCCGTGATGCCGTCGACGGTCGTGTACCGCTCGAAGGCGCCATCGGCGGTAGAGACGGCGAAGATGCCGGCCGGGGTTGCGGCCCAGATGGCGTCGCCAGAGGCCGCGACCGCCCGAACGTCGCGGTAGGCGGGGTAAGCCTGCCACGTCTGGGCAACGGAGGAACCGCCGGCGAGACAAGCCAGCAGAAGAGTGAACGCGAGGCGGAGCCGCATGAGCAAACCGGAGGAGACGGCGTAGCGAAGGCTCAAGCGGTGCGGGCTGGGGCTAGGAGGGCTGGCCCTCGGACGCGTCGATGGAACGGAGCAGGTGCACCATCTCGATGGCGCCAGCGGCGGCTTCGGCGCCTTTGTTTCCGGCCTTGGTGCCCGCACGCTCCCACGCTTGATCCAGCGTGTCCACAGTCAGCACGCCGAACATCACGGGGACGCCTGTGTCCATCATCACGCGCGCGCAACCGCTAGCGACGGGTCCCGAGACGTACTCGAAGTGAGCCGTCGCGCCGCGAATAACAGCGCCGAGGCAAAGGATGGCGTCGTAGCGGCCGGTGGCAGCGAGCCGATTGGCGACGAGCGGGAGCTCGAACGCGCCGGGCGCCCACGCGGTGTCGATGAGGTCCGCATCCGCACCGTGGCGGACCAGGGCCTCTTGCGCGCCATCGACGAGTCGCCGGACGATGGCGTCGTTAAACCGGCTGGCGACGATGGCGAAGCGGGAGCCGTCGGGGGCGACGAGGGAGCCTTCGAACTGCATGGGCGTGAGGTGTGCGCCCCAAAGGTACGGACGCTCCGCGTAGCCGGACGGGGCAAGACCGAGCCCCCAGTTGAGCGCGCCGCCGGCCTCGCCAGAGACAGCGCGCCGCCCTAGAGAACCGACAGGGCCTCGGGCGCCAGAGGCTAGCGACCGCTCACGAGCTTGTCGTACTCGGAGAGGTGGGCCGGGTCCATCTCGCTGAGGAAGGCGTAGGCCTCGCTGCGCTGGGGTGCCTCGCGCAGGAGCGCGGCGAGCTCTTGGTACTTCGCCGTAAAGAAGACATCCGTCGCGTAGCGCCGCGTGTTGAACTGGAGGAACAGCTCGTGGAGCTCCTCTAGAACGCCAGTGGCGCGGTCCCAGGCGTCTTCGGGACCAAGCAGGAACTGGTCCAGCACTTCGAAATGGTAGGTGAAGTGCGCGCGGCGGAGCGGGAGAAAGGCCGGGTCGAGAAGCTCGCGGATGAGGTCGTAGCGCGACCGTTCCTCGCCGAACTCGTTGCCCCACCCCTGCGCGCCGGCGTTGGAGCGCGCCCGCTCGGCGATGCGCCGGGCCTGCTCGAAGTGCGGCGTGCCACCCAGACTCGCGAACGAGTCGTAGTCGTATCCGAGGATCAGGAACGTGTAGAAGTCCAGGACCGACGTAAACGAGTCGTACCGCTCCGGGTCGAAAACGAGGCTCTGGCCGCGGGTGTAGGTAAACGCCCAGTCGTTGTCGCTGATCAGGACAAGCTGGGTGGGCTGCGCGGAGCCGTAGATGGGCCGCGAGGCGCGGACAACAATCTCGCCGTTGAAGATGCTCAGCCCGTCGGCCTCGTTGAGGATGATCTGCATCGAGCAGTCGATCCTCTCACGGTCCTGAAAGACGTCCTGTGTCCACGCGCGGTTGTTGATGTACCGCGAGACGTCCTCCTGGAGCTCGTCTAGAAAGGCGAACTCGTCGCCGTTGAGCTGGCTGCGGTCCACGCGGACGGTGCAGTTCAGCTCTTGGGCATGGCTCGCTCCGGCGAACAGAAGGGCGAACAGAAGCGGGACGATTCGACGCACGGGGGAGGGGGCTACCTTCTCAAAGCTACGCCGCCCCAACGACCCGCCCGCGCCCATGTTGCGTGCCCTAGCCCTTGCCGCCCTGACCCTCGCGTTCGCCTCTGGCGGCGCGGAGACTGCGCGGGCGCAGTACGCCGAAGGCGGCGCCAGAGGCCTCGCGATGGGCCGCGTCGGAGTCGCGCTCGGTGGCCAGACGTGGGGGCAGGCCAACCCCGCCACGTGGGCGACCGCCGCCAGAGGACTCGGCGTAGAGGCCAGCCAGGCGTACGGACTGGAAGGGCTCCGCATCGCGGGCGCGAGCGCGTCCGTGCCTCTGGCGCTGGGGACCCTCGCCGCCAGCGGCCGCACCTACGGGGCCGACGGCTACGCCGAGACGCGGATCTTGGCAGGCTTCGCCCGCGAGGTGCCGCTCAGCAGCGCGCGCACGCTCGCCCTTGGCCTCGCGGTGGGCTACGACGGCGTGAGCATCGACGACTTCGGCTCAAAGGGCTCGCTCCACCTCTCCGTCGGCGTGCAAGGCGACGTGGTCCCGACCGTCCGCGCCGGCTTCGCGCTCCGCAACGCGCTCGGCTTTTTCGACGATACCGAGGCCGACCTCACGCGTCCGTTGGGCTCCGTCCCGAGTGTCGCCGCCGGCCTCGCCTTCCGCCCGAGCGACCGCGCACTGCTCGCGCTCGACCTCGATCAGAACCTCGACGGTGACCTCTCGGTCCGCGCAGGGCTGGAAGCCCGCGTGGTGCAGCCTCTGGCGGTGCGCGCAGGCGTGGGCACCGGCCCGACGACGTTCTCGGCGGGCGTGGGGATCTACGCCGGGCCTCTGGCGGCAGATCTCGCCGTGGAGCACCACGAAGACCTCGGGCTCACGCCGGCGGTCTCGCTCCAGATCGGGTTTTGAGCATGGCGCCTGTCTCCTCTGAAGACCGCTGGCGCCAGAGGCTCGGTCTCGCGACCGTGCTCCTCGCGTTCCTGGCTCTCGCGCCAGAGGCCTGGGCGCAGGACCCCGTGCCGGATACGACCTCGGTCCCGCAGGACGGCGTGGTGGATGAACTGGAGGCGTTGCTGGAGGACGAGTCGGCGGGGGACCCGACCGTGCTTCTTGAACTGCTCCAGGACCTCCGCGAGAACCCGCTCGACATCAACACGGCGACGGTCTCCGAACTCGCGCAGATCCCCGCGTTCGATGGGCTCCTGGCGGCGGCGATCGTGCGCCAGAGGACGGCGACGGGCGCCTTCCGCTCGCTCCCGGAGATCCAGAGCGTGGAGGGGCTCACGTCCGATGTCTTTCTAGAGGCGCGGCCGTACCTCACGATTGGCCAGACGTTGGACGTAAGCGCCGCCGCGGCGCCGCGCTTTCCAACGCCGCCACGACTTCGAACGGTTGTGCGCGGCTTGGAGCCACGGCTGACGCAGCGCGTGCAGCGCCGCCTGGATGTGGCCTCGGGCTTCCAGGGTCCGGATTCGACGCGGGCCTATCCCGGCTCGCGAGACCGGATCTACACCCGCATCCAGGCCAACTATCGGCGCCAGGTGAGCCTGAACCTCACGCTCGAAAAAGACCCCGGCGAGCAGTTCCGCTGGGACCCCGAGACGCAGACCTACGGCTACGATTACGCCTCCGCACACCTCGCGATTCTGGATGCCGGGCGCATCGACGCGCTCGTGATTGGCGATTTCGTGGCGGAGTACGGGCAAGGCTTGACGCTGTGGCGCGCAGCGGGCTTCGGGAAGGGCCCGGACGCAGTGGGCGGGCCGATCCGCAACGGCCGCGGGATTCGGCCCTATGGTTCCGTCGATGAAAACCAGTTCTTCCGTGGCGTCGGCCTGAGCGTGGCGCTTACGCCGCGGCTCTACGCCAGCGGCTTCGCCTCCCGGCGGCGCTTGGACGCGACGGTCTTCAGCCTGGACTCGCTTGATCTCACCGACCCGGACATCCCGCCAGAGGCGCTTCAGGGCGGCCTCGTGAGCGGCCTCGGCATTGACGGGCTGCACCGGACGGAAAGCGAGATCGCGCGGAAGGACGCACTTGGCGAGACGATCGTCGGCGGCGGAACGGAGTACCGTGTGACCACCTCGCGCGTGGAAGGCCGCATCGGCGTCGTCGGCTACGCCGCACGGTTCGACGCGCCTCTGGCGGCGGGCGAGCGCCCGGACGACCGCTTCGACTTCGCGGGACAAGACGCCGCGATGGTCTCGATCTACGCCGACGCGAAAACGCGTGCGGGTCAAGCCTTTACCGAAGTCGCGCGGGCACCGGGCGGTGCCGTCGGTGGGCTGGGCGGGCTCCTGGCGGACCTGGGCGGCGGGACGGACCTGCTCGTGGTCGGCCGGCACTACCCGCGCAGCTTTACAACGCTCCACGGCTACCCGTTCGGCGAGCGCAACGGGATCGGGCAGAACGAGACCGGGCTGTACACCGGCCTCCGCGTCAAACCCTCCAGCACGTGGACCATTTCCACATATCTGGACCAGTACCGCTTCCCCTGGCTCCGCTTTTCCACGCCGCGTCCTACGCGTGGGTACGAAGCGCTCCTGTTTGTGGAGCATCGCCCGCGCCGCTGGATCCGTCTGTACATGCAGGCGCGGACCGAGACGCGTGAGCGCGATCTCGACTTTGTAGGCGGCGTCCCGACGACGATCCTCGAAGGCGTCGCGCCCGAGACGCGCCAGACCCTCCGCGTGCAGGGCGAGTGGGCCGCCAACCGCGAGCTCCGCTTCCGCACGCGCGCTGAGGTGGTCCGCTTCGCGCCGCGAGCCTCTGGCGAGCCGACCGAAACCGGTGGGCTCCTGTTCAACGATGTGCGCTGGCAGATCCGCGACGGCCTTCGCTTGGACGCCCGCCTCACGCTGTTCTCGACCGACGGCTTCGCCTCGCGGCTGTACACCTACGAGAACGACCTGACAGGCGTCTTCGCTGTCCCCGTCCTCTACGGGCAGGGCGCCCGCGCCTACACGCTGCTGACGCTGGAGCCGACCGACGGCATCCAGATCCAGGGCAAGATCGGGACGAGCCTGTTCCGCGACCGCCGCAGCATCGGCTCGGGCAACAACCTGGTGGACGGCAACCGCGCGACGGACGTGGGCCTCCAGATCCGCGCACGGCTCTAATCCGCGCCTCTGGCGCCAGAGGCGGACCGTTCGGCAGGAGGCCGCAACGGTTCACGCGTGCGCGCGGGCGATTCACGCCAGAGGCGTTGAAGCGGGCACGCTGGAGGCTGTAGCGTAGCGACCGCACCGCCCGCCACCTATGCGCCGCTTGTTTCTCCTCTCGGGGGCTCTCGCCCTCGCCTCGTGCGACGCCGCTGCGGACCCCTTCGTCTGCACCGAGGAGTTCGTCATGATCACGGTTGAGGTCGTGGACAGCGCCGGGCGCCCGGTCGAGGGCCTCTCGACGCAGTCGGTCAACGAGCGGACCGGACAGCCTCTGGCGGTGGCGATGGGCGCGACGGACGCGCCAGAGGCCGGCGTGCAAGGACGCTACACCGTCGCAACGGACGCCGACGCGCGGCGTCTGCGCGTAGACGGAGACCCCGTTGCGTTCACAGCGTCGGGCGAGGGCGTGCGGGCCTCGGCGCGCTTCGTGCTGGCGGACGATGGCTGCCACGTGGTCAAGGAGGAGGGCCCGGACCGGGTGACGGCGACGCGCGGGTAGCCTCTGGCGCCAAGGGCCGCTTTAGCGCCCCCGCCGCCGGCCGATACCGAGGAGGCACTCCCTGGGTCCGCCATGCGCACCTCTACTCCGTTTCTGACTCTGCTTGTCGTCCTGGCCGCGCTCACCGCAGCGCCCTCGCTAGCGGAGGCGCAGACCACCACGCCAGAGGCGGTGGTGTATTTCAGCGAACTGACAGAGCTCCGCGTACGCCTCCCCGCGGGGTGGGACGGCACGCACGCGGTCAACGAAGCCACGCTGCCCGGCCGCGCCACCTACCGCTGGGAAGCCACTGCCGCGCCTCTGGCGGGAACGGTCGTCGTGGTGGAGCGCGTCGTAGGGCTCAACCCGCTGATGCAAGAGCGGTGGCGGCGCGGGCAGGTCGCCAGCGGCTACTACGGGCTCCGCCCGACGGGCGCGGTGCCAGACGAGGACCTCGCGTTCGGGCCCGGCGCCGCGTTTGAGATCGCGGGGGGCGAGACGATCGGCCGCGTCTACTTCGTGCAGCGCGGTGAGGTGTTCTGGTCCGTTCATGTCTCGGCGCCCGCAGGCGTGATCGCGGCGGTTCCGCCTTTGCTGGATGGCATCGCCCGAGGCATTCGCGTAAGCGCCAAAACGGTCCCGCCTCAGCAAGCGTCCCGGTAAAGGGCAAGCGGCCGGGCGCGCGGCTTCTTTAGAGCGCAGACGGCCACACCGTAGGAGCCCGCAGCTGGAGTCCTGCACCCGGCGCTCCGCGTCACGCCAGAGGCCTCTGGCGAGAGTCGGCGGCACGCGTCGCGGGAATGCCGGATCTTAGCGCCACGCCATCCGACCACCCGTGGGAATCCAAGACCGCCTCGGGCTGGGCCCCAAGCCCGGCCGCCGCCGCAGCGGTGCCCTCAAGATCGAGAAGCGCCCGTCCGACGACGACGCGCAACGCCTGACGCGCCAGGCCGTCCTCTGGCGGGCGGCGCTGCTGCTCGGCCTCGGCGTGCTCGCCCTGCTGGCGTTCCCCCGGATCTCCGTCTACGACGGCACGGCCCGCGTCGGCGAAGTCTGGACGCGCGACGACGTTGTCGCCCCGTTCGACTTCGCGGTGCGCTTGCCGGAAGAGGAACTGGAGGCCCAGCGCGATTCCGTCGCACGGGCGGAGCCGCCGATCTTCGTCGAGCGCGTGAACGCGTTGGACAACACCCTCGCGAAGATCGATTCCCTGGACGCGCGGCTGGACTCCACGTTTGCCGCCTACGTCCGCTGGCGCACCGTGCGCACCTCTGGCGGACCGGACCTGGCGGCTCAGACGGATAGCCTGCGCTACCTCGCGCTCCGTGCGGACCTGGGTGGCGGCCTCACCAACCAGCAACTTGATTGGCTGGTAAGCAGCGCGTACGCCCACGCCAGAGGCCAGGAAGCGGGTCTGCCGCTGGATGACCGCCTACTAGGGGAGGCCGGGCGGCTCAGCCGCGAGCTCCTCACCCGCGGCGTGCTGGACGTGCCGCGCGACGACGTTCTGGCGAGCACCCTCGTGGTCCGCAACGTGGACCCGGCCGTGCGGACCGAGAGCGAGGTACCGCTCGCCGAGGTGGTCGGCAAGCTCCAGGCATTTGCGCTCGCGCAGAGCTCGCTTCGCGCTGTTGCGCCCGGGCGGCCGGATACGGTGGACATCGGGATGACCTTTTTCCGCCGCACGTTCGAGCCCAACTACATCTACCAGGCCGAGGCCACGGAGCGCCGGCGGGCGGAGCGCTTGAGCGAAGTGCAGCCCAACCGGGGGCAGGTGCGAGAAAACACCCGCATCATCCGCACCGGCGACGTGGTGACAGACGCGCAGTACGAGCAGCTCCGCTCGCTCAACATCGCGCAACGCGCCCGCACCGGGGATCGGAGCTTCCCTAGAACGGTCATCGGCAGGATCCTGCTCGTGTTCGCCGCGCTCTCGCTGTTCTTCCTCTACCTCTACCTCTTGCGCGAGAGCATCTTCGACGACCTGCGTCAGATGATCCTCGTCGCGCTGCTGATCGGGTTCGTGCTTGTCGGCTTCTGGATCGCGGGCGTGGTGGGCCTTTCGGCGGCGCCGTTTGCGGTCCCCGTCGCGCTCGTCTCCATCCTGATGGCGATCGTCTACGACAGCCGCGTGGCCGCCTTCGCGACGCTCTCGCTCGGGCTTCTGGCGGGTCTGATCTTCGGCGGCAACTTCGAGATCGCGTTCGCAACCATCTTTGCGGGCCTGCTCGGCGTGTTCTCCGTCCGCGACGTCAAAAACCGGACGCAGCTCCTGGCCTCCGGCGGCGTGGTGTTCCTCGCCTACGCGCTCGTCATCTTCGCCTACGCGCTGCTCCGTGCCGACCCGTTCGGGGACCGGCTGGTCTACGAACTCCTCGCTGCGGGCATCAACGCGGTCTTGCTGCTCCTCGTCTGGCCCATCCTCGTAGGCATCGAGCGCGGGTTCAGCGTGACGACCGATATCACGCTTCTGGAGCTTTCGGACACGAACCGGCCCGTGCTGAAGGAGCTCTCGATGCGTGCTCCGGGCACATTCAACCACTCGCTCCAGGTCGCCAACCTTGCCGAGGCCGCCGCCGACGCCATCGGCGCGAACGCGCTGCGCACCCGCGTGGGCGCGATCTACCACGACATCGGGAAGATGCTCAAGCCCGAGTACTTCATTGAGAACCAGCAGCCCGGCGAGAACCCGCACGAAAAGCTGAAGCCGTCGATGAGCGCGATCGTGATCGCGGCGCACGTCAAAGACGGGCTCGAACTCGGCCGCGAGAACAAGCTCCCGAAGGTGGTCCTGGACTTTATCGGCACGCACCATGGGACGGGCTTGATCGAGTATTTCTACCGCAAGGCCAAGGAGGCCGCTGGCGACGACGCTGATCAGGTCAAGGAAGCAGAGTTCCGCTATCCCGGCCCGCGCCCGCAGACGAACGAGCAGGCCATCGTGATGCTCGCAGACTCCGTGGAGGCGGCCTCGCGTTCGCTCCAGAAGCCAAACCCGCGCCGCCTCCGCTCGCTCGTAGAGGCCATCTTCGCTTCCCGCGTCGCCGACGGCCAACTCGACGATACCGACCTCACCTTTTCGGACCTCGCCAAGATCCGCGAGACGTTCCACACGCTACTCTGCGGCATCTACCACTTCCGCGTGAAGTACCCCGGTCAGGAGAGCGAAGACGAGAGCGCGCCTCCGCCGGACCCCGACAAGGCCCCTCCGCAAGAGGCCGGGCTGGACGTCTCGGTCCCAGACGATGCCCCGCTCCCGACCGCCCCGCCAGAGGCCGAAGGGTTGGGCAAGCAACCGATGAGCTAGCGCCTCTTGCGCCTCACCCCCTAAGTCCGAGATGACGACAGATCAGACGTGGGCCGTCGTGCCCGCTGCGGGCGTCGGCTCGCGGATGGGCGGCGAGGCAGGCGATCCTGCGAAGCAATTCCGCGAACTGGACGGAGCGCCCGTTCTCGTCCACACGCTCCGCGCGCTGGCCTCCGCGCTTGGGGTGACGGGGCTCGTGGTCGTGGTGGGGGAGGAGGAAGTGGAGCCCGTCCGTCAGCTGTTGTCGCAAGACGCCCCTCTGGCGGACGCCCTCAAAGCCGTCGTCGCGGGCGGCGCGACGCGCCAGGCATCGGTCGCCAGAGGCGTCGCGCATGTGCCCGACGAGGTCGGCATCGTGCTCGTCCACGATGCGGTGCGTCCGTTCGTGCGAGCGGAGGACATCGAGGCCGTGATCCAGGCGGTTCGCGCCTCTGGCGCCGCGGCGCTCGCCGTTCCAGTGGCCGACACGCTCCGGCGCGGCGCCAGCGGCCGGTTCGAGGCGACCGTGGACCGCGAGGGCCTCTGGCGGATGCAAACGCCGCAGGGCTCCCGTCGCGAAGTTCTGGCCGATGCGCTCGCACGCGCCGAACGGGAGGGCTGGACCGCGACCGACGAGGTCGGCGTGCTGCAACGGACGGGCGCGGCGGTGGCGCTCGTGGAGGGCGACGAGCGCAACATCAAGCTGACGCGGCCCTCAGACTGGCTCCTCGCGCGGGCGCTCTGGGCGCACCGCGAGATGTAGGCGCTTCCCTCTTGCGCCAGAGGCCGCCTCTGGCGTGATTCCTGTCCCCGCCACACACCCATCGGATATGCGCATAGGCCACGGCTACGACGTTCACCGCCTGAAAGAAGGCCGCCGCCTCGTCCTCGGAGGCGTCGAGATCCCATCGGAGGTCGGCCTCGACGGGCACTCGGACGCCGACGTGCTCGCGCACGCCATTACGGACGCGCTCCTGGGCGCCGCCGCAATGGGAGACATCGGCGCGCACTTCCCGGATACCGATGCCGAGTGGAAGGACGCCGACAGCATTGGCCTCTTGCGCGAGATCGTGCGCCGCATCGGTGCCAGAGGCTGGCGCGTGGGCAACGTGGACTCTACCGTCGTGCTACAAGCGCCCAAGCTCCGCCCCCACATCGATACCATGCGCCAGAGGCTGGCCGACGCGATGGGCGTGGACCTCGACGCCGTCTCGGTGAAAGCGACGACGGGGGAGGGGATGGGCTGGGTCGGCTCCGGCGAAGGCGCCGCCGCGCACGCCGTCGCGCTCCTCTTGCCTCAGTACGAGGGCACCGGGGCCTCTGGCGCCAGAGGCGAATGATGGAATCCGTCCAGGGGCTCGCGGACTGGCTGGCGGCGTTGCCTCCGCTGGGCATCTACGGCGTGCTCTTCGCGGTCTCGTACCTGGAGAACATCGTGCCGCCCATCTGGGGAGACACACTGATCGTGCTCTGCGGCTGGCTCGTCGGCATCGGCACCATCGCGTTCGTGCCCACGGTCGCCATCGCGACGCTCGGCGGCTCGCTGGGGTTTATGACGCTCTACGCCGTCGGCCACAGGCTGGACGAAGCCATCGCCGATCCCACGCGCTTGCGGTGGATCCCGCGCGGGCCTCTGGCGGCGGCCGAGCGGTGGCTGAAACGATGGGGGATGGGCGTCGTGGTGGCGAACCGGTTTCTGGCAGGCGGTCGGTCGGTGGTCTCGCTACTCGCTGGCGCGTCGCGGTTGCCTGTTCTCCGGACGACCATCTGGGCGACGCTCAGCGCTCTCTTGTGGTGCGCGCTTCTCGTCGCGGCTGGCTCGTGGGTGGGGACGCGATGGGATATCGTGCTGAACGCGCTCGGGACGTACGGCAAAGTCATCACGGCGCTGGTCGGCGGGATCGTGCTCATCGGAGCCGTGCGGTGGGTACGAGGCCGGAGGGGCCGACGCGCCGCACCCCAAGAAACCGAGAAGACACCCCCATAAGCGCCGGGCGCCGCCCGCACACGTTGACTCGCGATCCGGCGGCTCCGTACTTTCGCGCTCCGTTTGACACACGCTGCTGGCGTAGCTCAGTTGGTAGAGCAGCTCATTTGTAATGAGCATGTCGGGGGTTCGAGTCCCTCCGCCAGCTCTCCGAGCCGCCTCTGGCGGAGCGGAATGTTCTTTTTTGTTTGGGCAGGTGGCCGAGCGGTTAAAGGCGACAGACTGTAAATCTGTTCTCTCACGAGTACGGAGGTTCGAATCCTTCCCTGCCCACGTATACGCGCTTCGCCTCTGGCGGTGACCCCCGGGTCCCGCCAGAGGCGCGCGCGGGAGTAGCTCAGTTGGTAGAGCACTAGCCTTCCAAGCTTGTGGTCGCGGGTTCGAGTCCCGTCTCCCGCCCCATGACCGTGGCTGCCGCCCGCCGCGTTCATCTTCGCCTCCTTAGCTCAGCGGTAGAGCACTTCCATGGTAAGGAAGGGGTCCCGGGTTCAATTCCCGGAGGAGGCTCTGACGCCAGAGGCGTCTTTCTCTCTCTGAACCAGCACTACTCGCGAGCCCGGCTCGCTGCTCACCATGGCTAAGGAGCAATTCCAGCGGACGAAGCCCCACGTCAACGTGGGCACGATCGGCCACGTCGACCACGGGAAGACCACGCTGACGGCGGCGATCACGAAGGTGCTCGCCGAGAAGTCGGGCGGCGTGGCGAAGGGGTTCGACGAGATCGACAACGCGCCCGAGGAGCGGGAGCGCGGCATCACGATCGCGACGGCGCACGTGGAGTACGAGACGGAGGCGCGGCACTACGCGCACGTGG
>NZ_MQWB01000001.1:1074740-1126561 GCF_002257665.1 Rubricoccus marinus
CGGCACACGCCGTTCTTCAAGGGGTACCGCCCGCAGTTCTACTTCCGCACGACGGACGTGACCGGCGACATCGAGCTCAACGAGGGCGTCGAGATGGTGATGCCCGGCGACAACACGCAGTTCAAGGTGAAGCTGATCCAGCCGGTGGCGATGGAGCAGGGGCTCCGGTTCGCCATCCGCGAGGGGGGGCGGACGGTCGGCGCCGGCGTCGTCTCCAAGATCCTCGACTGATAGCCGAACGCCTCTGGCGAAAGCCAATCGCCAGAGGCGCGTATCTTATGGCCCGCCAGTGTCCGACTCCGGGCACTGGCGGTGCTATCTACCAGCGTAGCTCAATTGGCAGAGCATCGGTCTCCAAAACCGAGGGTTGCAGGTTCGAGTCCTGCCGCTGGTGCCTCGCTGACCTCGGTCAGCGCTTTGTCCGACCCCAACTCCCGCGTTCGGGACCCTGAGAGAATGGCTACGCAAACCCAGACCCCCGCCAAGTCGACGTCCTACATCCAGGAGGTCCTTAAGGAGTCCAAAAAGGTGAACTGGCCGAAGCGCCGCGAGTTGATCAACAACACGGTGCTCACGCTCGTGTCGGCGCTGGCGGTCTCGCTCTTCATTTTCGGAGCGGACCAAGTCATCAGCACGCTTCTCTCGTACATCTACTAAATCCGACCTGCGCCTCTGGCGCCAGAGGATTCACCTATGGCTCTCCTTCAAGTCCGCAAGTGGTACGTGCTCCGCACCTTCTCCGGTCACGAGAAGAAGGTCAAGGAGCACCTCGAGAGTGAGGTCGAGCGCCTTGGCCAGCAGGAGAAGCTCGGCGACATCGTGATCCCGACGGATACGGTCTTCGAGATGCGGGGCGGCAAAAAGCGCACGCGCGAAAAGACGTCGTTCCCTGGCTACATCCTGATCCAGGCACTGATCGATCCCTACATCAAGGAGATCATCTCGGGCGCGCCGAGCACGATCGGATTCCTGGGCGTCGACGGTGAGGCTACGCCGCTACCTCCGCACGAGGTAAACCGGATCCTCGGCATGATGGACGAGGACAAGTCTGAGCAGCCGGAGATCCCATTCAAGGAGGGCGACGCCGTCAAGGTGGTGGACGGTCCGTTCAACACGTTTACGGGCTTCGTCGAGGAGGTGTACCCGGACAAGATGAAGGTCCGCGTCATGGTATCTATCTTCGGCCGCAAGACGCCGCTGGAGTTGGACTACCTCCAGGTCGAGCACGAGGGCTAGGAGTCCTCGCTCTGCTCATCTCAGCCGTTCCCGCTCGCCAGAGGCGAGGGGGTGAACACGGCGCGAAACGTCGCGAGAGGCTCATCTCGCCTCTGGCGTCTCGGTAGATTCCCCGTTCTGCGCTCCGGCGTAGAACCCACTAGCGCGGGAGCCCTTAGACCGGGCGTTTGCACCGCATACAATCGATGGCAAAGAAGATCGACGGCTACATCAAGCTGCAGATCAAGGCAGGGCAGGCATCGCCAGCCCCACCGATCGGCCCAGCGCTCGGCCAGAAGGGCGTCAACATCATGGAGTTCTGCAAGGCGTTCAACGCCAAGACGCAGGACAAGATGGGTCTCGTGATCCCAGTCGTGATCACTGTCTTCGGCGATAAGAGCTTCTCGTTCATTACGAAGAGCCCGCCAGCTGCAGTCCTCCTGAAGATGGCCGCCAAGGTCCAGAAGGGCGCAGGCGACCCGCTCCGCGAGAAGATCGGCAAGGTCACGTGGGACCAGTGCCGCGATATCGCTCAGCAGAAGATGGAGGACCTCAACGCCACCGATCTCGACAACGCCGCTCGCATGATTGCGGGCACGGCACGCTCGATGGGCCTCACGGTAACCGGCGCTCCGATCGCCTAAGTCTGCCTCTTGCGCCAGGGGAGAGCCAATCGGGCACCCTCTGGCGGAGAGCTTCTGGCGCACGTCCGCGCCACCACTCGCGGGAGTCTGACGCCGACGGCACACGCCAGAGGCCGGACGCACGCACCGCACAACACACACGCACATGGCCAAGAAAGGCAAGCGCTACACCCAAGCGGCTGAACTCATCGCGAGCGCGGTGGAGGACGCTGAAGGTGGGCTCCCCTTGGACACCGCAGCGGATCTCATCAAGAAGACCGCCCGCGCCAAGTTCGACGAGTCCGTCGATATCGATATCCGCCTCGGCGTTGACCCCCGCCACGCTGACCAGATGGTCCGCGGCTCGGTCGCGCTCCCTCACGGGACGGGCAAGGACGTCCGCGTTCTCGTCCTGACCAACGAAGGTCAGCAGGGCGACGCCCGCGACGCCGGCGCCGACCTCGTCGGCCTCGATGACTTCGTGGACAAGATCCAGAACGACGGGTTCACAGACTTCGACGTGATGATCGCCACGCCCGACGTGATGCCAAAGATCGGCCGCCTCGGTCGCGTTCTCGGTCCTCGCGGCCTGATGCCGAACCCTAAGTCCGGCACGGTCACGACGGACGTTGCCGCTGCAGTCAAGGCGGTCAAGTCTGGTCAGATCGACTTCCGCGTCGACAAGACCGGCATCGTGCACACCTCGATCGGCAAGTCGTCCTTCTCGACGGAGCAGATCCACGAGAACGCACTCGCCTTCATCAAGGAGATCGTCCGCCTTCGCCCGGCCGCCGCTAAGGGCGCCTACGTGAAGAGCGTCACGCTCTCTACGACGATGGGCCCGGCCGTTCCGGTCGACCGTTCCGTCGGCGCTTCCGCTGCCCGCTAACCCAAGCCTACCCAACCATGCCGCTCACACGAGACCAAAAGGCGGAGGCGATCGAAGAGATCGAGGCGACGCTCAGCGAAGCCAACACCGTTTACCTCACCGACTACAAAGGCCTGACGGTCGACCAGGCGAACTCGCTTCGCCGGTCCTTCCGCGAGGCTGACATCCAGTTCCGCGTTCTCAAGAACACGCTCCTTCGGCGTGCGATGGAGAGCCGCGGCGGATTCGACGACCTGCTCGAGCAGCTCAACGGACCTACGGCCGTCGCCTTCACGAACGACCCTGCAGCGCCCGCGAAGGTGCTGAAGAAGTTCCTGAAGGACAACGACGTCGAGATCCCGCACTTCAAGGGCGCTTACATCGACGGCGCGATCTACCCCGAGGGGCAGCTCGATGCCCTCGCGGCTCTGAAGAGCAAGGACGAGCTCCTCGCCGACATCCTGGGCCTGCTCATGGCGCCGATCACGAACGTTGCCAGCGCACTCGGTGCGCAGGGCTCCGGCCTCGCGAGCGTCATCCAGCAGATCTCCGAGAAAGAAGAGGCCTAGGCCTCTGGCGCCAGAGGTCGGCCTACACTGGCTCGCCTCTAGCGCGACACCGTACGACGGGGCTCCGCCCCGATCCAGGAGCTCCGGCTCCGACTTCACTTCCACCTTAATACGCGGCGTAGCCACTCTGGCTGAGACCGCCGCTGGAACCCCCCCAAGAAATGGCTGACATCAACCAGATCGCCGAGTCCCTCGTCAACCTCACCATCAAGGAGGCCAACGACCTGCTGACCGTCCTCAAGGACGAGTACGGTATCGAGCCCGCCGCTGCCGCTGCCGTCATGGCTGGCCCCGCAGCCGGTGGCGACGCCGCTGCAGCCGAGGAGCAGAGCGAGTTCGACGTGATCCTCACCGCCGTTGGCGACAAGAAGATCAACGTCATCAAGGAGGTCCGCACCATCACCGGCCTCGGTCTCAAGGAGGCCAAGGAGCTGGTCGACGGCGCACCGTCCCCGATCAAGGAAGGCGCCACCAAGGAGGAGGCCGACGAGATCAAGGGCAAGCTCGAGGGCGCCGGCGCGACCGTCGAGCTCAAGTAATCCGACGGGTCGAACACGTCGTCAGATGGTGCGTTCACGCGCGGTCTCTGGCGGCTGTCCGGCTCGATTCGCCCGCCTCGCGGACGGCGCCTCTGGCGCTTGACGTGGGGCGGGCGTTCGCGGCTTCTTCCGGGATGCATCCCGCCAGAGGCCGCACCACTCGGCGGGTTTGCCCCGTTGAGTCCATCATCCCCCACGACAGGGACGGTGCTTGCAGGAACTCCGCACGCAAGCATCTGTATCTGCCCGTCGACTCCGCACCGGCGGAGAGGGATGCCGCGCATGGCGCGCCAGAGGCCCCGGCCGATGGCGATCCCGCTGCGCCCGCCCGTGCAGACGCACGGCGCGGATTCCTGCATCAGCGGTCACAACCCAAGGGTCCCCTTGAGCAGCACGAACGGCAAGGCGCGGACGCGCGCCACCACCCGCACCGGAGGAGAAGCCACACGACAGTCGTTTGGTGATATCCAGCCGGTCATCGATTACCCGGACTTCCTGAGCGTCCAGCTCCGGTCGTACCACGATTTTCTCCAGGCTGAGCTCGCGCCAGAGGAACGTAACCCCGCGCAGGGGTTGGAGAAGGTGTTCCAGGAGCACTTTCCCATCACGGACACTCGCGAGCGGTACACGCTAGAGTACCTCCATTTCGCGCTCGACGCCCCGAAGCATTCCATCGAGGAGTGCCTCGCGCAGGGCTTGACGTACGCGCTTCCCCTGAAGGCGAAGCTCCGTCTCTCCGCTAAGGAGGACGAGGACGAGGACGAGCCCGAGGAGGCCGTCCAGCAGGACGTCTACCTCGGCAACCTTCCCGTCATGACGGAGAAGGGCACGTTCGTTGTCAATGGCGCCGAGCGCGTCATCGTCAGCCAGCTGCACCGCTCTCCCGGCGTCTTCTTCTCTCAGTCGGTGCACCCGAACGGGACGGATCTCTACTCCGCTCGCGTGATCCCTTTCCGCGGCTCGTGGATCGAGTTCTCGACGGACGTGGCGAACGTGATGTGGGCATACATCGACCGCAAGAAGAAGATGCCCGTCACGGGCCTCTTGCGTGCGCTGGGCTACTCCTCCGACGCTGAGATCGTGACGCTGTTCGACCTGGCCGATGAGGTCGAGGTCTCGAACAAGCGCGCATTCAAGAAGCTCGTCGGCCGCACGCTCGCCTCGACCGTTACGGTCAACATCCATCACGAAGTGATCGATGAGGACACGGGCGAAGTGATCGAGGAGCGGGACGAGCGTGAGGTGATCTTCCCCGCCGAGCACGAGCTGACCGAGGACGACTACGGCACGCTGAAGGACGCGGGCGTCGAGAGCGTCATCCTCCGCAAGGAGCAGAACGAGGACGACGACGACAACCAGATCGACCGCGGTACGCTTCTCAACACGCTGAAGAAGGACCCGACGCACTCCTCTGAGGAGGCCCTCGAGTACCTCTACCAGCTTCTGCGCGGCGCTGAGGCGCCAGACGTTGACACCGCGCGCGCTCTGCTCGACCGCCTGTTCTTCTCGGACAAGCGCTACGACCTCGGGTCGGTGGGCCGCTACCGCATGAACAGCCGTCTCGGGCTGGACAAGACGAACCGCAGCGTCACGCTGTCCAAGGAGGACATCGTCGCCATCGTCAACGAGATCATCCTGCTCCAGAACGGCCGGAGCCAGGTGGACGACATCGACCACCTCGGTAACCGTCGCGTGCGGACCGTGGGGGAGCAGCTGGAGAGCCAGTTCTCGCTCGGCCTCGCGCGCATGGCGCGGACCATCAAGGAGCGCATGAACCTCCGCGACGCGGACCGGTTCACGCCTCAGGACCTCGTGAACGCGCGGACCGTCTCGTCGGTGATCAACACCTTCTTCGGGACGAACCAGCTCTCGCAGTTCATGGACCAGACCAACCCTCTGGCGGAGCTGACGCACAAGCGTCGCATGTCCGCCCTGGGACCTGGTGGTCTAACCCGCGAGCGCGCGGGCTTCGAGGTTCGAGACGTTCACTACACCCACTACGGTCGTCTCTGCCCGATCGAGACGCCAGAGGGGCCGAACATCGGCCTCATTTCGTCGCTGTGCGTGCACGGCGTCGTGAACGAGTTCGGGTTCATCGAGACCCCGTACCGCATCGTCAAGGACGGCGTGGTGACGGAGGAGATCGAGTACCTCGGTGCAGAAAGCGAAGACCGCTTCGTCGTCGCGCAGGCCAACGCGCCGCTCAACGACGACGGCACGTTCACCAACGATCTCGTCCGCGCCCGTATCGGCGGCGACGTGCCGCTCGTGCGGCCCGACGAGGTTGATTACATGGACGTGGCGCCGAACCAGATCATCTCGCCAGCGGCGAGCCTGATCCCGTTCCTCGAGCACGATGACGCCAACCGTGCGCTCATGGGCTCGAACATGCAGCGTCAGGCTGTGCCGCTCCTCCGGCCGTCTGCGCCGTTTGTGGGCACCGGTCTGGAAGGCCGCGTCGCTCGCGATTCTCGCGCCATCATCGTCGCCGAGGGTGACGGAACGGTGGAGTACGTGGACGCGCGCAAGATCACGGTCCGCTACGACGAGACGCCAGAGGATGCCGACGCGGCATTCGAGGAGCCCGTCCGCGATTACCCGCTGGTCAAATTCCGTCGCACCAACCAGGACACGTCCATTACGCAGAAGCCTCTCGTGAAGGCGAACCAGCGTGTGTCTAAGGGCGATGTCTTGGCCGACGGCGCGTCAACGGAGAACGGCGAACTCGCGCTCGGCAAAAACGTCCTTGTGGCGTTCATGCCGTGGAAGGGCTACAACTTCGAGGACGCCATCGTGCTCTCGGAGCGCCTCGTCCGTGACGATGTGTTCACCTCGGTCCACATCGAGGAGTTCGACCACCAGGTCCGCGATACGAAGCGTGGCGAGGAGGAGCTGACACGCGAGATTCCGAACGTCTCTGAGGAGGCGACCAAGGACCTCGACGAGCGCGGCATCGTCCGCGTCGGCGCCGAAGTCACGCCCGGTGACATCATCGTCGGCAAGATCACGCCAAAGGGCGAGACCGACCCAACGCCAGAGGAGAAGCTGCTCCGCGCGATCTTCGGCGACAAGGCCGGCGACGTGAAAGATGCGTCTCTCAAGGCGAAGCCAGGTATGAAGGGCGTCGTGATCGACACGATGCTGTTCAGCCGTCGCAAGACGGACCCCGTTACCAAAAAGGCGGAGGAGAAGCGACTGGAGGAGATCGAGAAGGCGCTTACGCGCGAGATCGACGCGCTCCAGAGCTCGTTCTACGAGCGGTTCTTCTCGCTCATCAACGGCCGGAAGGTCGGCGGTGCGGTCGAACTCCGTGACGGCACGATTGTCGTCTCTGACGGCGCAAAGATTGCCAAGAAGGCTTTCTCCGACATCGAGCCCGCAGACCTCAAGATCCGTCAGGCGTTTACGCTCGATGACGATCTCAACAAGCAGGTTTGGAAGCTTCTGGCGAACTACCAGCGGCGCCACCAGGCCGTCGAGGGTGCTGCCAAGCAGGAGCAGTACCGCATCCAGATGGGTGACGAGCTGCCCCCGGGCATCGTGCAGCTGGCGAAGGTCTACGTCGCGAAGAAGCGCAAGCTTCAGGTCGGCGACAAGATGGCTGGTCGCTACGGCAACAAGGGTGTCGTCGCGAAGGTCGTCCCGATGGAGGATATGCCGTTCCTTGAGGACGGCACGCCCGTCGACATCTGCCTCAACCCGCTCGGCGTGCCGAGCCGCATGAACCTCGGACAGATCTTCGAGATCATGCTGGGCTGGGCCGGCGACAAGCTGGGCGAGACCTACGCGACGCCTGCCTTCGATGGCGCGAGCATGGACCAGATCCAGGCGAAGCTCCGTGAGGCGGGTCTGCCCGAAGACGGCCGCATCCAGCTCTACGACGGCGCGACCGGCGAGCCCTTTGATCAGACGACCACGGTCGGTCAGATCTACATGCTCAAACTCTCGCACCTTGTCGAGGACAAGATCCACGCTCGCTCGATTGGGCCGTACAGCCTTATCACGCAGCAGCCGCTCGGTGGTAAAGCACAGTTCGGTGGACAGCGCTTCGGCGAGATGGAAGTCTGGGCGCTCTACGCGTACGGCGCGGCCAACGTGCTCCGCGAGATGCTCACCGTCAAGTCCGACGACGTGCAGGGCCGCTCGAAGACCTACGAGGCCATCGTCAAGGGTGACAACGTCCCCGAGCCGAACGTCCCGGAGAGCTTCAACGTCCTCGTTCGCGAGATGCAAGGTCTCGGCCTCGAAGTGAAAGTTGACTAGGGGACTGAGGACTGAGAGCCCGCCTCTGGCGCCGGTGCCTCTGGCGCCAGAGGCCGGGCCTCTCGATCCCCACCCCCGTTCTGCAGTCCCCAACACCTAGTCCTCAATTATGGCATTCGGCATCAAGCCTCAGGCGCCCGCCCCTAAGAAGCAGTTTAATTCGATTACTATCAGTCTCGCCTCGCCAGAGTCGATTCTGGAGCGCTCGTTCGGCGAGGTGCTCAAGCCGGAGACGATCAACTACCGGTCGTTCAAGCCGGAGAAGGACGGCCTCTTCTGCGAGAAGATCTTCGGTCCCGTCAAGGACTGGGAGTGCCACTGTGGCAAGTACAAGCGGATCCGCTACAAGGGCATCATCTGCGACCGTTGTGGCGTGGAGGTGACCCAGAAGGCGGTCCGACGCGAGCGCGCTGGGCACATCACGCTTAGCGTCCCCGTCGTCCACATCTGGTACTTCAAGAGCCTGCCGAACAAGATCGGCGCGCTCTTGGGCATGAAGTCCAAGGACCTCGACAAGGTCATCTACTACGAGCAGTACGTCTGCATCAACCCGGGCGGCGCGGCGTCGCTCGGCATTGAGCGCGGCACGCTGCTGACGGAGACGGAGTACTACGACGTGCTCTACCGCATCCGCGAGGACAACAACCGCCTCGCCGACGACGACCCGGAGAAGTTCGTCGCCATGATCGGTGGCGAAGCCGTCGAGACGCTGTTGAAGGCGCTCGACCTGGAGTCGCTCGCGGTCGAACTCCGCTTCCAGGCCAAGACGGAGACGAGCCAGGCCCGTAAGGCCGAGGCTCTCAAGCGTCTTGGCATCGTGGAGTCCTTCCGGACCGCGAACGCGAAGATGGAGAACAACCCGGAGTGGATGGTGATGAAGGTCATCCCCGTCATTCCGCCCGAGCTCCGTCCGCTCGTGCCGCTCGAAGGCGGCCGCTTCGCGACGTCCGACCTCAACGACCTCTACCGCCGGGTCATCATCCGGAACAACCGGTTGAAGCGCCTGATCGACATCAAGGCGCCAGAGGTCATCTTGCGCAACGAGAAGCGCATGCTGCAGGAGGCGGTTGATAGCCTCTTTGACAACAGCCGCCGCTCCAACTCGGTCCGCAGCGACTCGAACCGCGCGCTGAAGTCCCTGAGCGACATGCTCAAGGGCAAGCAGGGCCGCTTCCGTCAGAACCTCCTCGGCAAGCGCGTCGACTACTCCGGTCGTTCGGTCATCGTGGTCGGCCCGGAGCTTGGGCTCCACGAATGCGGTCTGCCCAAGCAGATGGCCGTGGAGTTGTTCAAGCCGTTCATCATCCGCAAGCTCATTGAGCGCGGCATCGTAAAGACGGTCAAGAGCGCCAAGAAGGTGGTCGACCGCCGCACGGCGGACGTGTTCGACATCCTGGAGCGCGTCATCGACGGGCACCCCGTCATGCTCAACCGAGCGCCGACGCTCCACCGACTGGGTATCCAGGCGTTCCAGCCGGTCCTCATCGAGGGCAAGGCGATCCGCCTGCACCCTCTGGCGACGACGGCGTTCAACGCCGACTTCGACGGCGACCAGATGGCCGTCCACGTGCCGCTCTCTCAGGACGCGATCCTGGAGGCGCGCATCCTGATGCTCTCGGCGCACAACATCATGAGCCCCGCTCACGGTGGGCCTGTGGCCGTGCCGTCGCAGGACATGGTCCTGGGCATGTACTACCTGACCAAGAGCCGCAAGGGGCTCAAGGGTCACGGCATGCGCTTTGGCTCGATCGAGCAGGTCCGTCAGGCGTACGACCAGGGGCTCCTGGACCTCCACGCTATGATCTCGGTCAAGCTGGAGACGGCGACGTTCGACGGCAAGCAGGCCGCTGGCGAGATGATCGAGACCTCGGTCGGCCGCGCGCTCTTCAACGAGATCGTGCCGGAGGGCGTTGGCTACATCAACGACGTCCTGACGAAGAAGAACCTCCGCATCATCATCGGCGGCATCTTCAAGCGGACCAACTTCCCGAAGACGGCCGCCTTCTTGGACGACGTCAAGAACCTCGGATTCGGTCAGGCCATGCGTGGCGGGCTGAGCTTCTCGCTCTCGGACATCGTGGTCCCAGACGCCAAGTTCAAGCTCATCACCGACGCTGAGGAGAAAGTCGACGACATCAGGGCCAACTTCGAGATGGGCCTCATCTCGGAGAACGAGCGCTACAACCAGGTCATCGACGTCTGGACGACGACGAACAACGAGATCTCCAACGTTCTCTACGACGCGCTCCAGAACGACGACGAGGGCTTCAACGCCATCTACATGATGGCGGACTCTGGCGCGCGTGGTTCGCGCGAGCAGATCCGTCAGCTGGGTGGCATGCGTGGCCTCATGGCCAAGCCTCGTAAGAGTGTGGCCGGCGCCGCTGGCGAGATCATCGAGAACCCGATCAAGTCCAACTTCAAGGAGGGCCTGAGCGTCGTCGAGTACTTCATCTCGACGCACGGTGCTCGTAAGGGTCTGGCCGATACGGCACTGAAGACGGCCGACGCCGGGTACCTCACCCGTCGATTGGTGGACGTGTCCCAGGACATGACCGTCATGATCAACGACTGTGGGACGCTTCGCGGCATCCGCACATCGGCGCTGAAGGACAACGAGGACATCGTGGAGCCTCTGGCGGACCGCATCCTGGGCCGCGTGTCGGTCCACGACGTGCGCGATCCGCTGAGCGACGAGATCCTCGTCGAGCGCAACGGCCTCATCACGGAAGAGATCGCGGCTGCCATCGCGCAGACCAGCATCGAAACCGTTGAGATCCGTTCGGTCCTGGCGTGTGAGGCTGACCGCGGGGCGTGCGCGCTCTGCTACGGTCGCAACCTGGCCACAGGCCGCATGGTGGAGCCCGGTGAGGCTGTCGGCGTGATCGCCGCTCAGTCCATCGGCGAGCCCGGCACGCAGCTAACGCTCCGCACCTTCCACATCGGTGGTACGGCGTCGCGCATCTCGGCGGAGTCCACGATCGAGACCAAGTTCGGAGGCACCATCGTGTTCGAGAACCTGAGAACGGTCCAGAACGGAACGGGCGCGTCTGCGAAGATGATCGCGCTCGGCCGCTCCGGCGAGGTCAAGGTCATGGGCCCTGAAGGGCGCCAGATGATCGCGTACACCATCCCCTACGGCGCCGATGTCACGGTCCAGGAAGGGGACGTGGTGGAGAAGGGCGACGTGATCGCGACGTGGGACCCGTACAACTCGGTCATCGTCAGTGAGGTGGGAGGTGTTCTCCGCTTCCAGGATGTGATTGAGGGCACGACGTTCCGCGAAGAGAGCGACGAGCAGACCGGCTTCCGCGAGAAGGTGATCACGGAAACGCGCGAGCGGAACCTGACGCCGTCCCTCGTAATCGAGGGAGAGGGCGGCCGCCGCGAGTACATGATGCCCGTCCGTGCCCGCCTCCAGGTGGACGCAGGCGAGGAGATCGAGCCCGGAGCTGTCTTGGCGAAGCTTCCCCGTCAGAGCTCGAAGACGCGAGACATTACGGGCGGTCTTCCGCGCGTGATCGAGCTCTTCGAGGCGCGTCAGCCGAGCGATCCTGCCGTGGTCTCTGAGATCGACGGTGTGGTATCGATGGGTGGCCGTAAGCGCGGTAGCCAGGAGGTGATCGTGACCAGCCGTGACGGTGAGCTGGAGAAGACCTACATGGTCTCCCTCTCCAAGCACCTCCTCGTGCACGAGAACGACTTCGTCCGCGCGGGCGAAGCGCTCTCCGACGGTCAGATCTCTCCGCAGGACATCCTCTCCATCCTCGGGCCAACGGCCGTGCAGGAGTACCTCGTCAACGAGGTGCAGGAGGTGTACCGCCTGCAGGGCGTGACGATCAACGACAAGCACATCGAGACCATCGTCCGCCAGATGATGCAGAAGGTCCGGATCACCGACCCCGGTGACACCACCTTCCTCGAAGGCGAACTCGTCGACCGCTTCGTGCTGGAGAACACCAACAACGGTCTCTACGACACGTTCGTGGTGGTGGACCCGGGTGACACCGAGATCCGCATCGGCAGCAACATCAACCGCCGCCGTATGCGCGAAGCGAACTCGGACATGAAGCGCCAGGACAAGCGTGGCGTCGAAGTCCGCGATGCCGAGCTGGCCGTGGCCGAACCGGTGCTCTTGGGCATCACGCAGGCCGCCCTCGCGACGGACTCGTTCATCTCGGCCGCCTCTTTCCAAGAGACGACCAAGGTGCTCACCGAGGCCGCCATCGCGGGCAAGACGGACCCGCTGCTTGGACTCAAGGAGAACGTGATCGTCGGGCACCTTGTGCCTGCCGGTACCGGTCTCCGCGACTACAAGGATATCGTGGTCGGTTCCAAGGCCGAGCTCGAAGCGCTCCACGCCGCCAACGAGGCGCTGGACCGCGGCATGAGCGAGGCTGGCGACGGCAGTGGCTTCTCGCTACCCAACGTCGGGCCGGACAGCACGGACGACGCAGCGCTGGCCGAGATCAACCGCCGCCTGGGCTAAGCCTCTGGCGAATGGATGCGCCTCTGGCGCTGAAGAAGATCCGCGCCCCGGTCTCGCAAGAGGCCGGGGCGCTTTGCGTTCGCGCCAGAGGCCTCTGGCGGGGCTCGGAGGCGGGGCATGGCCCAAACCCCTCTACCCTGCAAGCGCCTCCCCAAGGGGAGAGGCTGAGTGTGCTCGCTTCTGGCGCCAGAGGCCGAGACCTACCTGCAAGAGGCTTACTCCTCGGTTGAGAGGCGTACGGCCTTGCCGCCCTCGCCCGGATCGTCCAGGCCCGTGCTGTCCACCCCTGCCTCGCGCGCTTCCCGCGCCTCGCGGCTGGTCTGAATACGCGCCTGCCACTCCTCGCTGCTCATACCGCGCTGGATGAAGTACGTGGCCGTCGCGATCAGCGTAACCGTGAGCAGGATGAACCCCGCGACGAAAAGCTTGGTGTTACGGCGAGAGAGAGGGGTCGGCATAGATCGAGAAGGCGCCGATGGCGCCAGGAGGGACGGCGCGCAAGAGGCTACTGGCGGCCCCAGGCGCGAACGAGCGCGTGCGTGTACGCCAGGGAACGCTCCAGATTCTGCACGGTGTTCCACTCGCGCACGCTGTGGAACTCGTGGCCGCCCGTGAACACGTTGGGCGTGGGGACGCCCTTCTCGCTCAGCCGGGCCCCATCAGTCCCACCGCGGACGGGCTCCAACGCGAGGTCCATGCCCATCTCGCGCGCGGCCTCTTGCGCGACCGAGACGGCGCGCGGGTCCACGTCCTCGATGTACGCGAGCATGTTGCGGTAGCTCTCGCGGATGTCGACCTCCGCGCGAGATCCCGGATGGCGTTGCGCCGCGCCAGAGGCCAGCTCTCGCACAAGAGAGCGCTTTGCGTCCATGCCACTCCCGTCGAAATCGCGCAGGAGCACGCGGACTTCGGCGCGGACCACGTCGCCAGAGGCCGTGTGGGGGTGGAGGTAGCCTCCCCGGCCGTCGGTCGTCTCGGGCGCTTCGTGAGCGGGGCAGGAGGCGATAAAGTCCGCGGCGACGCGCAGCGCGTTGACGAGGATGCCTCTGGCGTATCCGGGGTGGACGCCTACGCCGTGGAACGTCACGATGGCCTCGGCGGCGTTGAAAGTCTCCACGTTGAGGGAGTCCACGCCGCTGCCGTCCAGCGTGTACGCGACCTCGGCGCCCCAGCGCTCCAAGTCGAGGTGGTCCGTGCCTCGGCCCACCTCCTCGTCGGGCGTGAAAAGAAGCTGGATCGTCGGGCGCGGGGCAGGTCCTTCGCCTCTGGCGACGGCGTCGGCCTCGCTCGCGACGAGGTCTGCGGCAAGCTGGACGAGAACCGCCACGCCCGCCTTGTCGTCGCTGCCCAGCAGCGTGGTGCCGTCGCTCGTGATGAGATCGTGTCCGATGGCATCCGCCAGAGGCGGGCTCGTCGCGGGGCTCAGGTCGACCTCTGGCGCGCCCGGCAGCTCTATGCGGCCGCCGTTGTAGTCCGGGTGGATAAGTGGCGTCACATTCTCGCCCGGAGCGTCTGGGGACGTGTCCATGTGCGCGCACAGCCCGAGAGCGGGGAGCCGCGCCGCGGCCTCTGGCGCCAGAGGCGACGGCAGCGTCGCGTAGACGTAGCCCTCGTCGTCCATCTCGACGGATGTGGCACCGATGGCTCGGAGTTCGTTGACGAGGAGAAGCCCGAGGTCTTTCTGGCGCTCTGTCGTGGGTACCGCGGCCGAGTCGAAGTCGGACGTAGTGTACACGCGGGCGTAGCGGCAGAAGCGCTCGGCAACGGGCGGAAGGGCGAACTCGGAGGCAGGGACCGGCACGGTACGAGAAGGGGAGAGGAGAACGGGATTGGACCGACGCGCGCGCAGAAGTTCCGCGGCGCCTCTGGCGCCAGAGGCGATTTCCGACGTCAGCGGTGTCACGGTCCGCTAGGGAGTCTGCTCGTCGCGGACGGAGGGGAAGCGCGCCAGAGGCTGCTACCTTACCGCTATGCCTCCGATCGCTCCTACGCGCGCCGCCACCGGCGCCGATCTCCGCCAGTCCATCCTCGACGAAGCGCGGCGCCTGCTCATCGATGTAGGGTACCCCAAGCTGTCCATGCGCAAAATCGCGGACGGCGTCGGGTGCAGCGCGACGAGCATCTACCTCCACTTCGAAAGCAAGGACACGCTGATCCACGCACTGATCGGGGAGGGAATGCGGAGCCTGTTCGGAGCGCTGCAAGCAGCGGACCCCGCAGGCGATCCGGTCGGTCGCCTCGCGGCGCTGAGCCGCGCCTACGTCGATTTCGGCCTGGACAACCCCGAACTCTACGAGGTGATGTTCCAACTCCACCCGGAGCGGATGGCGCGCTTCCCCGCCGAAGACTACCGTCGGGCGCGTCGCAATCTGGACCTCTTCGAAGACGTGCTGGCCTCTGGCGCCGAGGCGTCCGTGCTGGATGCCGAGCCCACGCCCGAAGTCGCCGCGCACGCGCTGTGGACATCGCTCCACGGCCTCGTCTCGCTCCGTCTCGCCGAGCGCATCGACGTCCGCCTCGCCGCCGATGCCTTCACCGATGCCGCGCTAGCTCGGACCGTCCGGGCCTTCCGCGCGTAACGGCTGAGGCCCCTGACCGTCTAAGCTCCGTTCGGTCCCCGCGCCTCTGGCGCCAGAGGCCGCTACTTCGGCCGTGCGGGAGCCTGTGTGTTAACCGTACGTTCATTCCACTTCCTCGGCCCCGCCACCCTATGCAGATCTACACCGCCCCCGCCGATTCGTCCGGGACCATCGTCTTGGACACCACGCTGCCCGCGCTCTTCGACGAGGCGGTCGACCGGTATTCCAACCCCAAAGCCTTTAACCAGCCGGATGGCGACGGGTGGAAGACATACTCGAACCGCGAGATCCTCGACGCTGCGGACGAGATCGCGCTCGGCCTGTTGGAACACGGGATGAGCCGTGGGGAGCGGATTGCGTTCTTCATGGACAGCGATCTCTACTTCGTGATGTGCGACTTCGGGACGCTCATCGCGGGGCTCGTCAACGTGCCGCTGTACACGACGTACGCGCCGGAAAACCTGGTGTACGTGACCACGCACGCTGAGGCCAAGGCGATGATCATCAGCAACGCGGAGATGCTGACCAACTTCGCGAGTTGGGCAGATCAGGTGCCGGACGTGAAGCTCGTGGTTCTCGCCGAGGGCGAGGCCTCTGGCGCCTCGCTTCCCGACGGCGTTGAACTCACGACGCTGGAAGCGCTTCGCGCCAAGGGACGCCAGAGGCGGGAAAACGCACCCAACGAGCCCGACGAGCTCCGCGACCAGATCGACGCGCAGGATCTCGCGACGCTGATCTACACGTCCGGCACGACGGGGCAGCCCAAGGGCGTGATGCTGACGCACGAGAACATCTCGTCCAACGTCTGCTCCGCGCTGCCCACCCTCGGCGCGCTCGGCCACCAAGAGGAGGTGATCATCACCTTCCTGCCGATGACGCACATCTTTGCGCGGACGCTGACGATCGCGCACGTCGCGTGGGGGCACCAGCTCTATTTCTCCAACCCGGATCAACTCGTCGGCCACCTCGCCGAGGTCCGGCCCACGATGTTCTCGACGGTGCCGCGCGTGCTCGAGAAGGTCTACGACAAGGTCAACCTCGGCGTGATGGAGGCCACAGGCCTCAAGCAGAAGATCGGGCGTTGGGCGTTGGACCTCGCTGGCGAGTACGACATCTCCAAACCGGGCGGCGACGTGAGCGGTATCAAGCACGCCATCGCGGACAAGCTGGTGTACTCCAAGCTGCGCGAGAAGCTGGGGCTCACGCGGGTCAAAACCGTGGCCTCTGGCGGCGCCGCGCTCCGCGCCGATCTCGCCGGCTCGTTTACGGCCTTCGGGATTCCCATCGTCCAAGGGTACGGGCTTACCGAGACCAGTCCCGTCATCACGATGAACACCCCTACCAACAACCGCGCGGGAGCGGTGGGACAGCCCATCCCGGGCGTCGAGGTCGCCATCGCGGAGGACGGAGAGATCCTCACCCGTGGGCCGCACGTGATGAGGGGCTACTACAAGGCCCAGGACAAAACCGACGAGGTGATCGACGCCGACGGCTGGTTCCACACCGGCGACATCGGGGAGTTCACCGCCGATGGCTTCCTCAAGATCACCGACCGTAAAAAGGCGCTCTTCAAGCTCTCCACGGGCAAGTACGTGATCCCGCAGCCCATCGAGAACACGCTCATGGAAAGCCCGCTTATTGAGCAGGCCGTCGTCGTGGGCAACAGCCAGAAGTTCTGCACCGCGCTGCTCTTCCCGAACATCGACGGGCTCAAGATTTGGGCCAAGCACAACGGCGTGGACGCCTCCGCCTCGGAAGAGGCGCTGCTCAAGGACCCGAAGGTTCTCCGCCACTACGAGGACCTCGTAGCGAACGCGAACAAGGGCATGGACCACTGGACCCAGGTTCAGCGCTTCACGCTTGTCTCCGAACTGATGACCGTCGAGAACGAGCTCCTCACGCCCACCATGAAGGTGAAGCGCCGGCAGGTTGGCGAGGCGTACGACAACCAGATCGAGAAGATGTACGCGGCCAAGGTGAGCGGCAACGGACACGGTGTGGCGGCCGTCGCCTGAGCCTCTGGCGCCTGAGCAAGCCGCCCCGCTGGGAGATTTCCGGCGGGGCGGTTTTGTATGGCCCCCGCGCGTGAGATGCCCTCGCTCGCCAGAGGCCATCTGCTCGCCAGAGGCCACCTGCTCGCCAGAGGCGGCTCCGTACCGGACCCACCGAGACTCCACGGTCTCCCCGGAGCCTGCCTGGAACGCTGCCACGGCCTCGGCATCCAACCCGAAACCCACCTCCTGACCCATGGAAGCGCCCCCCACCTCCGATGCCCTCGACCGCCTCGCCGCCAGAGGCGTCGACCTGGACCGCCTCGCCGCCGCCTACGACAGCATGGACGAGGCCCAGGTCGCGCGCTCGTATCGAGCGCTGGAAAAGCCGGCCTCTGGCGAGTCGTACACGCCGCCGGAGCCCGACGGTGATTACTTCGACATTGACGGGCTGATCGAGGAGAAGCACCGCCGCAAAATGGCCGACCTCCGCTCGTTTATGGAGAGCGAAGTCGAGCCCATCATCAACGACTACTGGCTGCGCGACTCGACCCCCGTCGACGTGCTACGCGAGGGGTTCCGCAAGCTCGACCTGCTGACGCCGGTCTACGGCAAGGACCTCACCTCTCGCGAGCCCAACGGCTCCGTGATGGAGGGCCTCCTCACGATGGAACTGGCGCGCGTCGATGTCAGCACCGCCACGTTTTTCGGCGTCCACAGCGGCCTCGCGATGCAGAGCCTGCTCGTGTGTGGCAGCGAGGAGCAGAAGCAAGAATGGCTCCCCAAGATGCGCAACTGGGACGTGATCGGCGCCTTTGGCCTGACCGAGCCCAACGTGGGTAGCGCCATCGCTGGCGGCGTCACCACCACGGCCCGCCGCGAGGGGGACGAGTGGGTCTTGAACGGCCAGAAAAAGTGGATCGGCAACTCCACGTTCGCAGATTTGGTCGTGATCTGGGCGCGTGACGAGGAGGACAACCAGGTCAAGGGATTCATCGTGCGAGCGCCCGAGAACCCTGGCTACTCCGTCGAGAAGATCCGCGGGAAGGTGGCGCTTCGCGCCGTCGAAAACGGACTCATCACGCTTACCGACTGCCGCGTACCCGAGAGCGACCGGCTTCAGAACGCCAACTCCTTCCGAGACGTGGCGACGGTCCTACGCCTGACGCGCGCGGGCGTCGCGTGGCAGGCGGTCGGCTGCGCGATGGGCGCGTACGAGCGCTCGCAGCGCTACGCCACCACCCGGATGCAGTTCGGCAAGCCCATCGCGAGCTTCCAACTCATCCAGGACAAGCTGGTCCACATGCTGGGCAACGTGACCGCGCTCCAGAGCATGTGCCTCCGCCTGAGCCAGCTCCAGGACCAGGGCCGCATGACCGACGCCCAGGCGTCGCTCGCGAAGGTGTACACCGCTGCCCGCTGTCGCGACGTGGTCGCGCTTGCGCGTGATTTGCACGGCGGTAACGGCATCCTGCTGGAGAACCACGTTGCGCGGTACTTCTGCGATACGGAGGCGATCTACTCCTACGAGGGCACCAACGAAGTGAACTCGCTGATCGTCGGACGCGAGGTGACCGGCATCAGCGCGTTCGTGTAGCCTCTGGCGCGCGAGTGGTCCCGCCAGAGGCGCATTCCGCCTCTGGCGGGGGTGAGGGCGAGGTAGGACGCCGCCTCTGGCGCCAGAGGTAGTAGAGCGGTGGAGAGGCGGCCGCGCCAATGGCCGCCTCTGGCGCGCAGTCGTTACGATTCGTAACATCATCAGCTCTTGGTGTCTCCTTCCCCCGCCACACCGCCCGATGAGCCAGAAGCACATCGTCGTCGTTGACGACGACCCGAAGATCGGAGACCTGTTCGCCAAAGTGCTCCAGCGCGACGGCTATGCCGTCCAGGCGTACACGCGAGCCTCGGACTTTCTGGACACACTGGACTCCGGGGACCCGCCAGACCTGGTCCTTACGGACCTCATGATGCCGGACGTGTCCGGAATGCAGCTCCTGGAGGCGCTGTCCGACAAGGGCATCACGATCCCGGTCATCCTCATGACCGCACACTCCAGCGTGCAAACGGCCGTGGAGGCGATGCGGATGGGCGCCTTCCACTACCTCCAGAAGCCGGTCAACCTGGAGGAGATGCGGGCGCTGCTCTCCAAAGCGCTCGACCTCTACTCCGACAAGCAAGAGCTCCAGGAGATCAAGCGCGAGCGGAAAAAGAAGAACTCCGTCTCCAAGATCATCGGCACGAGCGATGAGGTGCAGGAGGTGCGGGACACGATCCAGACGCTCAAGGACATCCCGAACACAATCGTCCTCGTACGTGGCGAGACGGGGACGGGCAAAAACCTCGTTGCGCAGACCATCCACTACGAATCGCGCTGGGCGAGTGGGCGGTTCATGGAGATCAACTGCGCCGCGCTTCCAGACAACCTGCTGGAGTCCGAGCTCTTCGGCTACGAAAAGGGCGCGTTTACCGATGCCCGCGCGGCCAAGCCGGGCCTGTTGGAAGTCTCGGACGGTGGCACACTGTTCCTGGACGAGATCGACTCGATGAGCCTGCCGCTGCAGGCCAAGCTGCTCTCCTTCCTGGAAAGCCGAGAGTTCCGGCGCCTCGGCGGGACCGAGAACATCAAGGTGTCCACGCGTATCGTGTGTGCTACGAACGCGAAGCTGGAGGAGCGCGTCGCCGAAAAGGAGTTCCGCAAGGACCTCCTCTACCGCATCAACGTGGTCACGCTGCAACTCCCGCCGCTCCGCCGCATGGGCGACGATGCGGTCACGATCGCGGAGAAGGTGGCCGCCGGCTTCGCCACGGAGTTCCACAAGCCGTTCGAGGGCTTCACGCCAGAGGCGGAGGAGATTCTCAAAGGCCACGACTGGCCCGGCAACGTCCGCGAGCTCCGCAACGTGCTGGAGCGCGCGCTCATCTTCGCCAAGACGCCCACGCTGGACGCGTCTGACCTCATTCTCCTCAAGTCCGACGCCTTCGCCGCGCCGGAGGACGATAGCGACGCGTTCAAATTCCGCTCGCGGGGTAGCCTGGAGGACCTCGAGCACGCCTACATCCGCCACACGCTGGCGGAGATGAAGGCACCGTTCTCCGAGGTCGCCAAGGTGCTCGGTATCTCGAAAAAGACGCTCTGGGAGAAGCGCAAGAAGTACAACTTGGACGAGGAGGTCGAGGCGCTCGCGGCCTAGCCTCTGGCGCCAGAGGCGCTCCGGTTTCTTCGATTCCGTGCTCCATCCGCTCCTGCGGCGTCGCATTTTGCACGCTCACACCTGCACTGCCACGCTCCCGTGACCGACGCTCAGAAAGACGACCTCATCTCCCGCCTCACCGGAAACGGCGCGCAGCGGATGGACTCAACCGCCCGGACCGCGCTGGGGGAAGCGCTGGAAACGATGGTCGGGGTTGGCGCGAGCCGGTTCGGCCTGCGCGCGGACAAGACTGGAAACGCGGACGCGTGTGCGCTCGCGCCGCCCATCGCGCGCCTGATCGACCACACGGTCCTCAAGCCGGACACGACCGAGGCGCAGATCCGCGAGCTGTGCGCCGAAGCCCGCGAATACTGCTTTGCGAGCGTGTGCGTGAGCCCCGTCTGGGTGCCCGTCGCTGCGGAGGAACTCGGCGGGCGTCCGTCGAAGGTCTGCACCGTTGTGGGCTTCCCGCACGGGTCCGTCCGCACGCCGGTCAAGGCGTTTGAGACGGAGCAGGCCGTCCGCGACGGTGCCGAGGAGATCGACATGGTGCTTGCCATCGGGCGGATGAAGAGCGAGCAGTACGACCTCGTCGAGGCGGACATCCGCGCCGTCGTCCAGGCCGCCAGCGGCCGGACGGTAAAAGTGATCCTGGAAACGGCGCTCCTCACCGACGAGGAGAAGGTGATCGCGTGCGTGCTCGCGCAGAACGCGGGCGCGGACTTTGTCAAGACCTCCACCGGGTTCGCCTCTGGCGGCGCCTCGCCGCAAGACGTGGCGCTGATGCGACGCGTGGTGGGCGAGGGGATGGGGGTGAAGGCCTCTGGCGGCATCCGCTCTGCTGAGGACGCCTACCGCATGGTCGAAAGCGGCGCGACGCGGCTCGGAGCGAGCGCGGGGGTCGCTATCTTGAAAGGCCTCACGTCCGACGCGTCGTACTAGCGCCGCGCGGCGTTCGCCAGAGGCCCCACCCACGGTACACACGATGACGACGTTCGCTGGTCGCACCCTCCGTTCTCTCGCGCTGTTGGCGCTGCTCCCCGTACTCGCGGCGTGCTCCGGCTCGGGGCCTATCGCTGACGGCGGAGACGGGCCCGACGCGGGCCCCGAAGCCCCGGTCGCGGGATTCCCGAGCTACGAGACCTTTGACCCGTCGGCGTACAACGCTGAGCCGCCTCCGCGCGTGACGATCGAGCACGATGTTCCGGCGCGGACAATGGAGGGGACGGTTCAGCTTCCGGGGACCGTGGCCGCTCCCACCAACGAGGGCCAGCCACGCGAGGTCGAAGGCTTTCGGATCCACATCGGCCGCAGCGAGGACCGTCAATCGGCCGAGCGCATCCGGGACGCCGCGGCGGCGTGGTGGCGCGACGCGCGCAACCGTCCCGGCGCGCCGCGCAACCTGGAAATCGTGGTCGCTTACGTGCAGCCGTACTACCGCGTGCGCGTCGGCGCCTTCGAGTTCCAGGAGGACGCCGATGACGCCCTAGAGTTTGTGCGCCGCCAGTACGGCAACGCGTTTATCGTGCCGGACCGCGTGACGGTTCGCTAGTCTCGGTTCGCGAGGCGCCTCAAGCGCTCACCAAGCAGCGTGCAGAACGCTACAGCGGGATCGACCGGGCCTCTGGCGCCAGAGGCGCCGCCTCGGAGGACTGCACGGAAACAGCCTGGCCGTCATGCCCCCACGAGGT
Organism: Rubricoccus marinus; assembly: GCF_002257665.1. Classification (NCBI taxonomy): domain Bacteria; kingdom Pseudomonadati; phylum Rhodothermota; class Rhodothermia; order Rhodothermales; family Rubricoccaceae; genus Rubricoccus; species Rubricoccus marinus. The sequence goes on from NZ_MQWB01000001.1 coordinate 1,096,759, forward strand.
GTGGGGGAAGATGGAGCGCGCGGTCACAAGGTCGTCGTCGGAGCAGCCCGGCGGGATGTGGACGAGCAAGAGGCGGTCGACCCCCGCATCGCGAGCCGTTTCGGCGGCCTCCTCGGCCGAGGCGTGCACGCCGGGAAGGTGCCCAGTTGCTTCGTGGACCAAAACCGACGCGCCTCTGGCGAGGTCTACAACGGCATCGACTTTGGCCGTGTCGGCGGAGTACGCCGCGATGGCGCCAGAGGTGGTCTCGACGCGGAGCCCGACAGTGGGGACGGGGTGATCCACGGGTGACGAGGTGACGCGGAAAGCGTCGGTCTCGAACACGAGCTCGCCAGAGGCCATCGGGATCTCGTGGTACTCGCGGGCCGGCAAGCCTTCCCAACGGTCCGTCGCGTAGGCGCCGAAGCAGGTTTGGGCCACCTGGATTGCGCTGGCGGGGCCATAGACCGGAATGGGCTCGCGGCGCCCGAGCAGCCACATCTTCTCGATGAGAAGCGCGAAGCCGGAGACGTGGTCTGGGTGCTCGTGCGTGAGCACGATCGCCTCCAAGCGCGTCGGGTCAAGCTCGGCGCGGGCGAGCTCGCGGGCGGCGTCGGCCCCGCAATCCACGAGGAAGAACTGCTCGGCCTCCTCGAAGGCGAGCATGGTGGTCGTACGGTCGACGTCGCTAACGGAAGCGCCGGTGCCGAGGAGGTGGATCGTCACGGGAGGGGGCAGAAGCGTGCCCTGAACCTACCGACGCGGAGGCCCCTTGCGTTTAGCGTTTCCGCGCGACGACAAAGGCGCACAGACCGATCAGCGCCTCTCGCGCTTCGCCCGGTGGGAACGTGCGGAGGCCGTCGGCGGCTTCTCCCGCCAACTGCTCCATCCGCGCCCGCGCGGCGGCGACGCCGCCAGAGGCGTGCACCCACGCGACGACCTCGCGGATCTTGCCGGGCGACTTCCGGCGCTTTTTGACGATGCGCATGATGCGCGCGCTCTCGGCCTCTGGCGCGAGCTCCAACGCAGCGATAAGCGGAAGCGTCATCTTGCGGTCCTGGAGGTCCAGCCCGGCTGGCTTCCCTGTGTTCGAACTGTCGTAGTCGAAGAGGTCGTCGCGGATCTGGAAGGCGAGGCCGAGCTTTTCGCCGATCGTGCGCGCGTGGTCGGCCGTAGCCTCATCGGCCCCTGCGCTTTCGGCGCCAGCGGCCAGGCAGGCCGCGATCAGAGAGCCCGTTTTGTCGCCGATGATGCGGAAGTAGGTCTCCTCCGTGATGTCCAGTTTGCGCGCGGTCTCGATCTGGAGCAGCTCGCCCTCGCTCATCCGGCGCACGGCGTCGGACATGGTGTGGAGCAAGGCGTACTGCTTGTGGTCTAGCGCGAGGAGGAGACCGCGGCTGAGCAAGTAGTCCCCGAAGAGGACGGCGACCTTGTTTTTCCAGCGGCGGTGGATGGCGAGCACGCCGCGGCGCGTCTCGGCCTCGTCCACCACGTCGTCGTGCACGAGCGTAGCAGTGTGGAGCAGTTCGACGAGGGCGGCGGCCGTGTAGCTCTCCTCACGCACGCCGCCGCACATCTCGGCGGCGAGCAGCACGAGCGTCGGCCGGATCTCCTTCCCCTTCCGGCGGAGCACGTACTGCGTCACGCGGTCCAGGATGGTCACGTCCGAGCGCATCGCGTCGCGGAAGTGATCCCGGAAGGTGGCGAGCGGCGCCTCGACCGGCTCGCGGATCTGCGCCAGCGAGACCGGCGTGACGCCGGAGAGGCCCGAGGCCTCTGGCGAGAAGGGGGGAGCGCTGAGGGTCGCGGGCATCTGAACTTTCACTCTGGACTGAAAGCTCGTACTCCCGCTCGGTCTCGTTGTTGCTCCGCCAGAGGCCTCCCACTGTTTTCATGGAGGATGCCGCTGGCGAGATGGGCAGGACCTGTGCTCGCGACCGCCTCTGGCGCCGTCCCCGACGCGTCTGCGCACGCTAGGGGCCTAGACGCCTGCGAGAGCCGGGTACAGCTGCACACCGATGGCGCACCGGGCGCACCGTCCTTCTTCGCAGTACGCCTCGGCGAGTTGGTGCATCCCCTGTGAGATGAGCGCCGACGTGGGCTCCAAGCCCGCTTCCTCGAAGGCTCGCGTGATGCGGTCGCTTTCCGGCGGGAGTGCGTCGAGGGCCGCGAGCACGTGAGCTTCGGCGGCGTGGTCCTCCCGGAGTTCGGCGTCGAGGTACAAAACGGGCAGAACAGCGTTGGCGAGAATCACGTCGGCGCGTGAGGCTCCAATTCCGGGCACGTTCTCAACGGCCTGGGCTCGGATCCGCTCGCGGAGAGCCTGGACAGGCTGCTCCGCCGCGAGAGCGTCGCCGAGTTGCGCCAGAGGCTCGTCGCGCAAGAGGCCTCCAGCGCTGAGGAGCGCGGCCGCCTGGGCAAGCCGCCGCCGGGGCGCGTTGGCGGGACGCCCGCCGTGACGCCAGGCCTCTGGCGCCATGGAGCGGGGAAGGGCGTGGGCGCTCGCCAGGCTTGCAAAACGGTCGCCGAAGTCCTCGCTGAAAAAGCGGGTGTCCGCCAGGCCAGCGAGCCCAATCAGGAGCGCGTAGATGTCGTCGTACGCGTCCAGGCTCCGCACCAGTTGGAGCGGGAGTCGGCGCGCCAGGCGTTCCATCGCGTCGGCGTTGGGGGCGTAGCCCAGGGCGCGAAAGAGCGCTTGGATCAGGAGCCGCTCGGGGCTGGGAGAGCGCCCGTACTCCCTCGCGAGACGTTGCGCACGCATCCGAAGCCGCTCCACGCCCGTCTCGCGGACGAATGCCCGCCGCTGGGACTCCGGGACTGCGCCCCACCGCTCGCTGCAATACGGCACGAGGCCAACCGGCTGCGCGTGGAAGTCGTGGACGAGCGCGCGCAGCGAGCGGTCCAAGTGCGGCAGCAGCACCAACTCGGGTATTCCGGTCCCATCGCTTCGGGTAAGCGTGCCCGTCGTGTGATCCGGCGAGAGGACGACGTGCAGGACGACGCGCGCGTACGCGGGGTCCTCGCCGTGGCGGTGGCGGTTCCATTCCGCGCTCGTGCGATGGATCTCGATGTCGCCCGCCCACAGCAGATCCTCTGGCGCCGAACCGATGCGGACGGTAGCCTGCGAGAAGTCCGGACCCGAGCCGCGGTTGAGGTGCCCGGGCGAGAGGATGACGACCGGCTCGCCCGTCGTGGTTTTGAGGTTCGACGTGTCGAACAGGAGGCGGCCCCAGGCGTCCTGAATCACGGCCTCCGGCACACGCCAAACAGGCGCGTCGGGCTCGGCCACGATGGGCTCCGCGACGCGCGAGGAGGGCGGGCTGGAAGGGCGTGGCATTTCGGCGCGAGGGTGGCCCCTTAGACCCTCGTCCCCGCCGCCTCTAACGCTCCAGCCTCGGCCTCTGGCGCCAGAGGCCGGGCCGGTACGATGGAGAGCAGACTGCCCGCCAGAGGTCTAGGAGGCCGCGTCGGCGAGTGCGCGGTCGATCATCCAGACCAAGTCCCCAGCGGGACGCACGCGGACGATAGGCGGCGGCGCGATCGTCTCTGACTCGTACGCCTCCACAACCTCGGCGAAGGCCTCGCCCTTTTTCTCGCCAGCGGCGATGACGAGCGCCAGGCGGGCGGTGTTCAGCGCGAGAAACGAGAGCGAGAGCCTGGGACGGATCTCCGTGCCTGCGGGCGCGCGCGACGGAACGGTCCAGCGGTCGTACTCCTCCAGTTCAGGGCCGCCGGGGAAAAGCGAGGCCACGTGCGCGTCCGAGCCCATCCCGAGGTGGAGCACGTCGAAGGCGACGGGGTCCTCGCCGAAAAACTGGTGCAGGACAGATTCGTAGTCCTCTGCGGCCTCCTTCGGGTGGAGCGTGCCGTCCATGCGGTGGATGTTGGACTCCGGGATGCCCGCGGGGTCCAGAAGCGCGCGCTTCGCCATCGCGTAGTTGCTCTGCTCGTGGTCCGGTGGCACCATGCGCTCATCGGTCCAGAAGACGTGGATGCGGTCCCAGGGGAGGTCCGCGTCCGCCAGGAGCTTGTAAGCGGGCTCAGGGGTGGAGCCGCCCGTGAGGCATAGCGTCGCGCGCGGCTCGCCGTCTAGCGCTTCGCGGAGGGCTGTGGCCGTGGCCTCGGCGAAAGCGTGCGCGAGGGCTAGGGTGTGGGGGTAGACCTGAACGTCGATATCCATCGGGGTTAGCAGTCGGAGTAGGGCGTGGCGGGATCGAGGGTGAAGCCTAGGCGCTCGGCTTCCTGGGGGCCCCAGGTGCCGGTGGCGTAGGCTTCTGGCGTCATGTCGGCGTTCAGCAGGGGCTCGTAGATGCGCCAGGCTTGCTCGGCTTCCTCGGCGTGGACGAACAGCGTGGTGTCGCCAGAGGCCACGTCGCGAAGTAGCGTTTCGTACGCGTCCGGCGGGTCGCCAAAGGCGTCGGCGTAGTCGAAGTCGAAGTGCTGGGTGGACGTGGAGAAGCCGGAGCCGGGCGCCTTGACGTCGAACGAGAGGCGGAAGCCTTCGTCGGGCTGGAGGCGGATGCGGAGCACGTTGGGCGAGGGCTCGCAGCCGTCCTTGGCGGAGTTGAACAGCGAGACCGGCGGACGCCGGAAGGTGACGATGATCTCGGTCAGCCGCTCCTTGAGCCGCTTGCCCGTCCGCAGCGTGAACGGCACGCCCTGCCACCGCCAGTTGTCGACGTGGAGTTGGACGGCGGCAAAGGTCTCCGTCTTGGAGTCCGCGTCCACGCCTTCGTGCTCGGCGTACGCCTCCTTGCCTTCGCCGGCGCCGTACTGCCCGTACACCGCGTGCTCGGGCGAGGCCGCCCGTGTCGAGGTGAGCACCTTGGTCTTCTCGCGCCGGATGCCGTCGGCGTCCAGGCGGGCGGGCGGCTCCATGGCCGTGAGCGCGAAGAGCTGCGTGAGGTGGTTCTGGATCATGTCCCGCATGGTCCCCACGCCGTCGAAGTAGCCCGCGCGGCCCTCGGCGTCGTTCGTCTCGGCGACGACGATCTCGACGGCCTCGACGTGCGAGCGGCTCCACAGGCTCTCGAACATCGCGTTCGCGAAGCGAAAGACGAGGAGGTTCTGGACCGTCTCCTTGCCCAGGAAGTGGTCGATGCGGTAGACCTGCTTTTCGCGGAAGTGCTCGTGGACGACGGCGTTTAACTCGCGGGCGCTTTCCAGATCGCTCCCGAACGGCTTCTCGATCACGAGCCGCGTCCAGCCGCCCTCCTGGTGCCCATCCTCGTTCGGGGCCCGGTCGTTGTCGGCTTCGTGATCGCCGAGGGCCGTAATCGTCCCTGGGAAGGTGCTCGGCGGCAGCGCGAGGTAGTACGCGCGGTTGCCCTCAGTCTCGCCAGAGGCCTCGATCTCATCGGCTCGGTCGAAGACGGGCCCCAACTCGTCGTAGGCCTCGACGCGGGCGTACGTCAACGTCTTGTCGGCCCACGCGCGGGCGTCGGACTCCTCGATGCCGGACTCGACGAGTGCGCCCGCAGCTTCGTCTTGAATCTTCGCGTCGTCCCAGTCCGAGCGGCCCACGCCCAGAACACGCACGCCACTGGCGTCGCCAAAGGATCGGTAGAGGGCGGGGAAGAGCTTTTTGGCCGCCAGGTCGCCGGTGGCGCCGAAGAGAACGAAAAGGTGCGGGGTCATGGGCGCGGAGAGGGGAGTCGCGCTGCGAATGCCGCAGGGGCGCCATTGGTTGCGGCGCCAGAGGCCTCTGGCGCTACGGCGCGGCGCGAATCCAGTCCACCTCCAGCTCAAACGGCCCGTCCTGTCCGTCGGCGATAAAGAGCGAGAGGCTGCGGACGGCCTCGGGCGCCAGAGGCTCGGCGCGCACGGGTTGGCCGAACACGCTGGTCTGGAGGTCGGCGAACTCGACGCGGACGATCTGCCAGTCGCCAGAGGTGGGAAACGCGCCGCGGCGGGAGACGGGCCGGAAGCCGCGCAGCGTGCCGTCGTCCACGTCTAGCTCGAACGAGCGGCCGCCGCCGCGCACGCGGAGCTCGATGGCGGCGTAGCCGCTAAGGTCCATGCGCTGGTCCACACGCGTGGAGGTAAAGCCGCCGCCATCGGTAACGAGCGTGCCGGTAAAGCGCAGCGCGCCGTCCCGGATCTCAGAGAAGCCCTGGGACTTTCCGCCCATGACGCCGTCGTTGACGATGCGCCACGGAGCGCCCTCGCCCGAGTCGAAATCGAAAAGCGTCCGCGTCGAGTCGGTTGTCATGGCACGAGGGGAGAGGCCCTCTGGCGTCGACGAGGCGTCGGGGGGCGGTGCCGCGCCGTTGCAGCCGAGAAAGACGAGAGCGAGGAGGAAAGCGCGCACGGTCGGGAGAGGGGAGGGCCGTGCTCACGCGCGTGCTCTGCACGCGGGTCCTCGGGAACTCCCCCGGCCATCTACGCGATGGCCTTCCAGGCCTCGGTCTGCCGAGGCAGCACGTCGGCGGGGTCGGCCTCTGGCGCGAGCACGGCTTCGCTCACGCGCTCCATGCGCGCGCCCTGCGATCCCTTGACGAGGACCACGTCACCCTCGCGCGGCCAGTCGGTCTGCCCGCTTCGGATGTGCTCCGCGAGGTCGCCAGAGGCCTCGACGTGCACGAGGCGTTCGGCGTCCTCTGGCGCCATCGGCCCGATCTCGGCGTGCGCGCGCGCCATGATGCTACCGACGGCGACCACGCGGTCGGCGTGGGACAATGCATCCCGCAGGACTTCGACGTGTTGCTCGACCTCGGTCTCGCCCAGTTCGAGCATGTCGCCGAGAGCCGCGATACGGCGCGTGGCGGGGAGCCCGGCGAGGACGCGGAGCGCGGCGAGCGTCGCGTCTGGCGAGGCGTTGTAGGTGTCATCGATCAGCGTGCTCCCGCTGCGTCCAGGCAGCTTGGCCAGGCGGCCCTTCTCGGGCGTGATGTTCGCGAGGCCACGGTTGACGGCCTCTGGCGTCATGCCCAGCGCGAGGCCCGCGCCAGAGGCGGCGAGGGCGGTCATCGTGGCGTGATCGCCGAGGATGGGCAGGTCCGCGGTGACGAAGGCCGGCGTGAGGTCGCAGCCGTCGGACGTGCCGAAGAGGATCGTGCGGCCGGCGTGGAGGTCGGCCATCGCGCGGGTGCGCGGGTCGTCGCCGTTGAGGACCGCCACGCCAGAGGACGCGCCGTTGTGTGCGAGGCCGCGGACGAGCTCGCTCTTCTCGCGCTGCACGCCGTCGATGCTCCCGAACGTCTCCACGTGCACAGGCTTGACGTTGGTGACGATGGATACGTCGGGCGGGAACGCCTCGCACAGCTCTTTGATGTCGCCCTCGAAGCGCGCGCCCATCTCTAGCACCATCACGGTCTCCGCGCTGATCTCGGCGTTGAGGATCATAAGCGAGAGGCCCAGCGGCGTGTTCTTGTTGCCCTCGCTCGCCACGACCGGAAACGCCTCGTCCAGGACCGCCCGGACCGCCGCCCGCGTGGTCGTCTTGCCGACCGAGCCGGTGATCGCGACGACGCGCGCGCCGCTGGTTTTTAGCCTCTGGCGCGCCTGCTCGACGAGCCACGCGACGGAGCTTTCCACGCGGGTCACCTCTACGCCTTCGGGCGCCTCCACGTCCTGCTCGGTCACGACGCCAGAGGCCCCGGCCTCGATCGCCTGCGGGATAAAGCGGTGGCCGTCGTGCAGCTCGCCGCGGATGGCGACGTAGGTCTCGCCGGGCTGGATCGTGCGGGTGTCGGTGGAGAACGCCACGTGGGGACTGGGTGTTGGGGACTGGCAGAAAGTGCTCGCCTCTGGCGCCAGAGGCTACCGCGTGGTTCGGACGGCGGCGTCTCGCGCGTGGCGCTCGATCGCGAGGGCGACGAGGCGGTCGACGAGCGCGGCGTTGTCCACGCCGGAGTGCGCCCACATGACGGGGTACATGCTGCGCGAGGTGAAGCCGGGGATGGTGTTGATCTCGTTGACCATCACCTCGCCAGAGGCCGTGTAGAAGAAGTCGACGCGGGCCATGCCCTCGCACTCCAGCGCGCGGTAGGCCTCCAGCGCGAGCGCGCGGATGGTCTCGGCGATCTCGGGCGGCAGGTCGGCAGGGACCTCCATGCGCGAGGCGTCCGGGTCCTCGTACTTCGCGTCGTAGGTGTAGAACTGCGCCGTGCTCACGATCTCGCCCGGGACCGAGGCCTCTGGCGTTTCGTTGCCGAGGACGGCGCACTCGATCTCGCGCCCGCTGATGCCGGTCTCGACGAGCAGCTTGCGGTCGTACTCGAAGCCGAGCGCGAGCGCCGCGTCCAACTCGCCAGAGGCCGAGACTTTCGTCACGCCGACCGACGATCCTGAGCTGCACGGCTTGACAAACACGGGCGATCCCAGCTGCTCCGTCAGGTGCCCCCACGAGACCTCGTCGCCGCGGCGAACGGTCATGTATGGCGTCACCGGAATCCCCGCGTGCTCCAAGAGCCGCTTGGTGACCTCCTTGTCCCAGCACGCCGCCGAGCTCAGCACGTCTGGCCCGACAAACGGGAGGCCGAGCGTATGGAGAAAACCCTGCACGCGACCGTCCTCTCCGTTCTGGCCGTGGAGGATCGGGAAGGCGACATCGAGATCCAACTCGCGGATCGCGTCGCCGCCTTCGAGGACCGAGCACGTCTCGCTTTCGGGCGCGAACATCGCGGGATGCCCGTCGCCAGAGGCCGGGTCCCCGAGCGCCTCTGGCGTCTGGACGAGCCAGCGGCCGTCGCGCGTGATGAGGATCGGCGTGACGCGGTGGCGGTCGCCCAGCATCGCGAGGACGTTGCGGGCCGAGCGGACGGACACGTCGTGCTCGGTGGACTGGCCGCCGTAGACGAGGCCGACGTGGAGGGGCTGGGGCATCCGGGAGGGGCAGAGGGGAAGGCCGAAACTACGGGCGTGCGCGCCCGGTCCGCCTCTGGCGACAGGCAGCACGGCGCGCCGCGGAGCGCCAGAGGCCAGGCGCTATCGCCAGAGGCTGCGCTTGGACCGCTGCTGGCAGGGCAGCGCCTTAAACGAGGCGAGGCGTGCCCAGAACGGACACGCCTCGCGGTCTAGAGCCTCTGGCGCCGCCGGACCGGAGTCCGGGGGCCGCGCTGGCTAGTTGGAGCAGATTGAGCGGAGCACCTGGCGGCGGTCGTCGAGCTCGTCGCGCCACTCGTCCTCGGGCACGGGCTCGTCACCGATGAGGTAGTCCCAGCGGTCGACGGTCGCCTCGGTGAGGATGACCGGCGTCTGCATGTGAGCCACGCGCTTGAGAAGCGGCTGCAAGCCCATCTGGTGGACAAACGTGATCTGGCAGTCGTTCTGGTCCACGCGGCGGACGGAAAGCCAGTTGTCGCCACAGACGTGGCAGGTGAAAAAGCGAGCCTCGGCCTCCTCTTCCTGGAGGTCGAACTCGGCGGCGTCTCCGGGATCTACCTCCATGGGAATCATGGAGGTGGAGCCGCAAGCCTTGCACTGAAGTCGGTCCATCGTGTTTGTGGGGTGTGTTCGTAGCAGAATACGGGGCTGTCCCGAAATGGTTGTGCGGCGGTCTCGTGCTGAGACCGTTCTCGGCCTCTCTTCACGGCGGCGGATCGTCGCCCGGCGTGCCGCCGCGAATAGCCAGACGAGCCTCTGGCGCCAGCGGCCACGGAGCGCCCTGGCCTACTCCAAAAGGGGCGTCTCTACACCCCATCTCCCTCGCGCGCCTGGACCCTCCCGCCTCTGGCGTCGTTGGTTGCCGCGATGCCGATCTCCACGCCGTACCTCGCCGAACTCGTCGCCGCGCCTCCGCAAGAGGCCGAGCCGCCTCCGCTGACCGACGGCTTTCGCGTGGCGACCTACAACGTGCACCGCTGGGCGGGTGTTCGCGGCGGCAAGCAGTACGAGCCGGAGCGCGCGATGGGCGTGATGGAGGAACTGGAGGCCGACGTGATCGCGCTCCAGGAAGTCCTAAGGCCGTTCGACGGGCGCGACCCACTTCGCCGCGCCGCGCGCGCGATGGGGATGCATCTCGCGTTCGTCGTCACGCGGATGCACAAGCGCGGCGAACTGGGAAACGCCGTTCTCTCACGCTACCCGTTCGCCAGCGCCGAGGCCATCGACCTCACGTTCGGGCGATTGGAGCGCCGCGCCGCCCTCGCGGTGCGTTTGGCCTCTGGCGGCGATGGCGAACGCATCAGCATCGTCTCCACGCACCTCGCGCTCATGGACCGCACGCGCACGAGGCAGGTGAAGGCGCTCCTGGAACACCCCCACTTCGATGGCGCGCCGACGCTGCTCTTGGGTGACATGAACGCGTGGCGCCGCAACCCGGCCTCGCGCGGGCTGGACGCGTACGCCGAGCGGCACAACAACGAGCGCTGGCCCGCCTCGTGGCCGAGCGTCCGCCCGGTCCTCGCGCTGGACCGCGCCTACGCCAGCGGTCTGAACCTCTGCGACCTGCACGCGCATGAGACGGCGGCGAGCAAGCAGGCTTCGGATCACCTCCCGCTGGTGGGACGCGTGGTGGTGGGATAGCCTCTGGCGCCAGAGGCGCACGCTGATGTAGTTGCACGGATGCGGGCTACCGGGGGACGGCCAAGCGGTAGGGAATACCGTTGCTGCAGGCGTAGTATGAACGGCGTCGTGTAGAATTCCCCGGCATGGTGCGTACAGCTACGTATAGATGCCTCTCGCCAGATGATCCGCGCTTTCATTCTCGCAACAATCCTCGCAACGGGCCTAGCCTCCTCGGTCGACTTGCACAGCCTGCTAGGGAAAACGGCCAGCGAGATCGACGCCGTTCTGGGAGAGCCTCGATTTTTGACGATTCCGCCTGACGGCCCGGGCCCACGCAAAAGCGGCCGGGGCTACGACTTGGAGAAAGGAGGGATGCTCGACGTCGACCTCTGCGACGGGAAGGCATACGGGTTCCACCTGAACTCAGGAGTCAGCTTTCCATCTCCCGAAGCGCTGCTTGAGTCGGTTGGTCTTGACTCCGGGACCCTGACGGTAGCCGAGTCCGGAGAGGGGTACCAGCAACGGATCGGCACGCTAAGTGGCCGATCAACGAATCGCCTCACTCTCATGGTTGGGTCGGCAGGGTGGAGCACTCTTTTGGTGGAGTTTGCTGGCACTCCCTGCTCGTAAGGCTGAAGGGAGTGCTGCAGGTCTGTCGTGTGCAGAACCTGCCGCACGCCTGTTCTCGCAAAGCGGTCACTGCCAGAAGCACGGCCTCTGGCGCGGAGCCTTAGGCGGGCGGGGTCACCGCACCAAGTCCGAGGCCAGTACCTCGTCCGGGATGCCCCAGGCCATCACGAGGCCCTTCGCCAGAGGCCGCATCCGGTGCAGGAGGCTGTTGATCTCCGTCCGGATCGCCTTGGAGACGTTGCCCTCGAAGAGCCCCTGCTCCAGGTACCACCCGCGGCGCTCCTCCAGCGTGGTCAGCGCGTAGAGGCGGTACACCAGCTCCAAGACGCGCTTTGTCTCGCCAGAGGGCGCGGGCGCTGTGGAGGACACGTCACCGTCGAGCGCGGCCCGGAAGCGCGAGAGGATGAGGCGGTCGGCGTGAGCGTGAGCGAGCGTGAGGAGGTGGTCCTGCACTTCCACGAACGCCTCGAAGGAGTCGTCGCCGCGGTCCATGCGGCCTTTGAGGCGCTGCGCGGCGGTGACGAGGAGTTGGCGCTCGCGGCGCTCGAAGAGGCTCGCGTGCCAGTCCGGGTCGGCCAGCGTCGCGGCGTCGGCTTTGCGCCGCGCCAGAGGGTTGATCTCGCCGAAGCGGACGTCGGCGAGGTCGCGCACGTAGCGGAGCATGCCGAAAGCGTTCATGTCGGTGAACTCCTGCTTGTAGCCCGCCAGGAGCCCCTTGGCGACCTGCAGCATGAGGACGGTGTTGTCGCCCTCGAACGTGGTAAAGATGTCGGAGTCGGCCTTGCGCGAGGCGATGCGGCTGGTCCAGCGGAAGCCTTCGCCGCCTGTCGCCTCTCGCGCCTCTTGTAGTGACCGCGTGGCGTGCCAGGACGCGGCGGATTTGAGCGCGGCAGCCTCCGCCTCGATCTCGCGCGTGTCGCCCCCGGCGGGGAGGTCCGCGAAGGTCTGCGCCAGATCGTGCAGAGCAAAGCTGAGCCCGTAGGACTTCGCGACGAGAGGGAGGAGGCGGCGCTGGTGGCTGAGGTAGTCCATCAGCAAGACCTCCTCACCGCCCGCGGGGCCGAACTGGCGGCGCTTCTCCGCGTAGCGGACCGCGATCGTGAGGCCCGCCTTGGCGGCGGAGTTGGCACCGGAGCCGACCGCGATGCGCCCACCGACGAGCGTACCGAGCATCACGAAAAACCGTTTCGACGCGCTCGGAATGGGCGACGTGTACTCGCCAGAGGCGCTGACGTCCGCAAAGCGGTTCAGCAGGTTCTCGCGAGGGATGCGCACGTGGTCGAACCACAGCCGGCCGTTGTCCACGCCGTTGAGCCCCATCTTGTGACCGCTGTCGCCGATGCGGATGCCGGGCAGCACCTCGCCCTTTTCGTCCCGCAGCGGGACGACGAACGCGTGGACGCCGTAGCCCTCGCCGTCGATGACGAGCTGGGCGAACACGCTCGCGATGCGGCCGTGACGCGCGGCGTTACCGATCCACTCCTTGTGGTCGCGCTCCTCTGGCGTGTGGATGATCCACTCGTCCGTTTCGCGGTCAAACGTGGCGGTCGTCTGCAGGTCGCGGACGTTGGAGCCGTGGCGGCGCTCGCTCATCGCGAAGGCGCCGGGGAGCTCCAGCGTGCCTGTGGCCGGGAGGTACTTCTCGCGGTGCTTGTCGGTGCCGAGCTGGTTTACGCTGCCGCCCCACAGCCCGAACTGGACGCCGAACTTGACCACGAGGTCGAGGTCGTGGAAGCCGATGGTCTCGAAAGCCGCGATAAACTTGCCGATGTCGTCCTGGCCGCCCGCGGACTCCGGGTACGCCAGCGCGCCGATGCCCTGCTCCGCCAGAAGCCGCGTCCAACCGAGGACGACATCGCGGTACTCGTCGTCGGGCGTCTCGGGGTCCGGGCGCGTAAACGCGGGGTCACGCAAGAGGCTGCGAACGCGGTCACGGATGTCGCGGTGCGGGCCGTCCACGACCGTGCGCAGCGCCGCAATGTCGAATGACGACGGCGGCTCGGGCGGGGCGCCTGCCTGCCCATCGCCAGAGGCGTGGGGCGGGAGGTGGCGCTCCACGAGATCGCGCACGACCTCGCGAGTGGAGAGCCCAAGGGCCTCCTCAATCTCCGTCAGCGCCTGGCGGGCCTCTGGCGTGGCGGCGATGCCGTCACTCTCGCCCGCGACGCGGGCCAGCTCGCAGCCCAGGTCTGCGAGCGTTTTGTTGGCGGCGTCCGGGATGTGCGGCGCGGCCTCGCGGATGGTGCGCACCCAGCGGAAGTAAGTCGTGGCGTCGGGCGGGTTCTGCGGGTCCAGCCAGCCACGCGCGCGGTCGCGGTCGGCGTCGCTTAGGCCGTCCAGCGTTCCTACGCGGTCTCGCAGCGTGGCCACCTCGCCCGGCGCCAGGAGCCCATCGGCCCAGGCGACGTAGAGAAAGGGGAGGACAGAGGCGAGGCCGGGCGAAACGTCGGCGACGGGGTTCTCGTCGGGGGGCAGAAGCGAGGGCATCTCGGTGTGGGGAGAGGTTTCCGGGTCAACCCGCCAGAGGCGGACGGGTTGCCGCCCTGCGGCATCCGTTTCCGATGGAGAGGCCTCTGGCGCCAGAGGCAGACTTCGCCGGCCGTATCTTCGCGCTCCCCTCTACCGTGCGCTTCTCTCATGGAACTCCCCTCGATCCAGGGCCTCGGCTCTGATGTCGCGCTGCTCCCGTTGGAGAAAGAGCAGAAGGTCTCGACCGCGCAACGCCGGCTCCGGATCGGCGTGCCGAGCGAGGCGCCCAACCAGGAGCGCCGCGTCGCGCTGGCGCCGTACGCGGCGGGGATCCTCGTCGCCAGCGGCCATGAGATCCGCATCGAGAGCGGGGCGGGGGAGGCCGCGCACTTCTCGGACCGGGAGTACTCGGACGCGGGCGCTGAAGTCGTCGACGGAGCGGGGCAGATCTACGGCGAGTCCGACATGGTGGTCAAGGTGTTCCCGCCGCGCCCGGACGAGATCGCCATGATGAAGGAGCGCCAGGTGCTGGTGTCGGCCATGCACCTCGGCGCGATCTCGCCGGACATGCTGAAGCGGCTCATGGAGCTGCGCGTGACAGCCATCGGCTTCGAGTTCATCGCCGAGCGCGACGGCACGCTGCCCATCGTGCGGATGATGCATGAGATCTCGGGCTCGATGGCGGTGCAGACGGCCGCGCGCCTGTTGGAGAGCACCGCTGGCGGCCGAGGCCTGATGTTGGGCGGGATCTCGGGCGTGCCGCCCGCGACGGTCGTGATCCTGGGCGCCGGCGTCGTCGGCGAGTGGGCGGCGCGGACCGCGCTGGGCTTCGGCGCGCACGTGATCGTGCTGGACACGGACCTCTCGGCGCTCCGTTCCATCGAGCACAGCTTGGACCGCCGCGTGACGACGGCGATGGCCAACCCGCAGTACGTGCGTCAGGCCGTCCGCCGTGCCGACGTCGTCATCGGCGCGATGATGGGCCTCGGCACGCGCTCGCCGGTCCTCGTGACCGAGGAGACCGTGGCGAAGATGCGCGACGGGGCCGTGATCGTGGACGTGGTCATCGACCAGGGCGGATGCGTGGAGACCAGCCGGCCAACAACGGCCGACGAGCCGACGTTTGTCCAGCACGGCGTGATTCACCACTGCGTGCCCAACCTGCCGAGCGCCGTCGCGCGGACGGCCACCTACGCGCTCTCGAACGTGCTCACGCCGTACATGATGGAGATTGGCGACGCGCCGAGCATCAACGACGCGCTGTGGAACAGCCCCAGCCTCCAGATGGGCACGTACGTGTACCGCGGACACCTCTGCAAAAAGAGCCTCGCGACGATGTTCGGGATGTCCCACCGCGGCATCGAACTCCTCATCGCCAGCGGCATCTAGCAGCCTCATGCTTCGCGCCCTCGCATTCCTCGCCGTGTTGGCCTCTGGCGTAGTGTTCTCGCCAGAGGCGGCCGGGCAATCCCGTTTCAGCAAGCCTCTGGCGCTGCCGCAGGACCGCGTCTTGGAAAGCGCGACAGGGCGTTTCTCTGTCCACGTACCCGAGGGTTGGGAGGCCGGATTGCCGACCGGCGAAATGCTCCAGGGAGAGTTCTTGTTCAGCCACGTTGCGGACTCGACCTACTTCTCGCCAAGCTGGGTGCCCCACGAATGGGCGAGCGATGTACCGCCAGAGGCTCTCGCAGAAGTGATGCTCGACCAAATGGTGTTCGCGATGAGCGGCGAAGGAGACCCCGAGGCAGAGGACTGGTTCGATATCCAGCCTCGCCGTTCGCGCGAAGTTTCTGGATACCCGTTCACGTGGCAGTCGATCCGAGAGGTGTACCCGGAGGTGCCGGAGGCGGCGGGGCCGGTGATGCACTTCGGCGTTGTAGAAGCAACGGGTGGGATCGTGCTCATAATTGCCCTGACGCCTCCCAATGCGGATGTCGCTGGGTGGGAGGGTATGGTGAGCCATCTGCGCATCCTCCCCACGCCTCAGTAGCCCTGCCTCTGGCGCCATAGGCGAACCCAATTGTGATCCGAGCCGACATCGACCTGGGCGCCATCCGCCACAACGCGCGTACGCTCGCCCGCCTCGCGGCGCCAGCGGCGCTCCTCGGCGTGGTCAAAGCCGACGCGTACGGTCACGGGGCAGAGCAGGTCGCGAACGTGCTGGTCGAGGAAGGCGTGCAGCAACTCGCCGTCGCCACGGTCGGCGAGGCCGTCCAGTTGCGCGAGGCGGGCGTGACCGTGCCCATCCTCGTTTTCGCCGCGCCTCTGGCGGAATCGCTCGCGGCGTACGCCCGCCTGGAGCTGGGCGTCACCGTCTCGTCGCCAGAGGTTGCCGAGGCCGTTGTCGAAGCCGCGCGCGTGCACGGGCCCCTGGCGTGCCACGTGAAGGTGGACACGGGGATGCACCGGCTGGGCTTCTCGCCAGAGGCCGTGCCCGAGGCGCTGCGGTACCTGGCAGAGGCGCCTGGCGTGTCGGTGGACGCGCTATGGACGCACCTCGCCACGGCCGACGGCGACCTGGACTACGCCCGCGAGCAACTCCGCGCGTTCAGCGCGCTCGTGGATCGCCTCGGGCCTCTGGCGCCGCTGACGGTCCACGTCGCAAATGGGCCGGCGCTGATCCGGTTGACGCATGAGGTTGCCCGACCTAGTACGCTGATCCGAGCCGGTGGCGTGCTCTACGGGCTCTCCTCCAGCGGCGACCTCGCGCCAGAGGCCGACGCCGCTGGCCTGAAGCCCGCCATGCGGCTCTCGACCCGGGTCGTCCACCTCCAGACCGTCGAGGCGGGGGAAAGCGTGAGCTACGGCCGCGCCTGGGTCGCGCCAGAGGCCCGGCGCATCGCCACGCTCGCCGCGGGCTACGCCGACGGCGTGCCGCGCGCGCTCTCATCTTCCGGGCACGTCGGCATCGGCGGGCGGCTGTATCCCATCGCGGGCCGGGTATGCATGGACATGCTGATGGTGGACCTCGGCCCGCCCCAGGCGTCCGCCCCGGGAACGGAGCGCCCACACGGTTCGGGCGCGATCCGTGTCGGCGACGAGGCCGTCCTGTTCGGTCCAGGCGGCCCCGACATCCTCCGCCAGGCCGACGCCGCAGGCACCATCTCCTACGACCTCACTTGCGGGCTCGCGCCGCGCGTCGCCCGAACGTGGCGAGACGGAGCCCCTGGCGGCCCGTAGCGTCCTCGTAAGCCGATAAACGCCAGAGGCATCGCGACGAAATCAGCATTTGTGAAGATGCAGAACTGCGGACCGCCTTTGGCGTAGTAGGTTCACTCACCCTTTCCGCTAGCCCCCTCGCTGCATGGCCACCGCCACTCCCTCCGAGATCACGATTCTCGTCGTAGACGACGAAGAAGACGTCGCCGAGATCATCTCCCACTTTCTCCGCGAGGAGGGCTACAACGTCCTCGTCGCCCATGACGCCGACGAGGCGCTCGCAAAAGCGGGCCCCGACGTTGACTGCATGGTGCTCGACGTGATGCTCCCAGGCATGAGCGGCTTCGAGATCGCCAAGCGCGTCCGCGGACGCGTAGAAACGGAAACCATCCCGATCCTCTTCCTGACGGCCAAGACCGAGGAGAGCGATATGCTCGAAGGCCTCGCCGCCGGTGGCGACACCTACCTGACCAAGCCGGTCAGCCCGCAGGTCGTCCTCGCGAACATCCGCGCCGTGCTACGCCGGACCGGGACCGAGGAGAGCAAAACGCTTAGCGTTGCCGGGCTCACGATCTACGAAGACGAGTACCGCGCCACTCTCGGTGGCGACGACCTCGGCCTCACGCTAACCGAGTTCGAGCTTCTTCGCTACCTCGTCCGTCACCCTCGCAAGGCGTTCACGCGCCAGCAGCTTCTGGAGACCATCTGGAAGGACGCGATGATGGTGACCGAGCGCACGGTCGACGCGCACATCAAGAACCTCCGCGAGAAGCTGGGCGACTTCGCCAAGCACATCCAGACCGTCCGCGGCGTTGGATACCGGTTCGTGGAGGAAGCATCGGACGAAGCGTGAACCTGAGCGCGTGAGGGGGCCACAGGCCCTCTCATGCCTCTGGCGACACGCGGCTCCCTATGCCTCGTTTCAGGATTCCCTTTTTTCCCCGGCGGGCCTCGGTCCAGTCGTGGATGATGCTGACGTTCGGGCTCTTCGTGGGCGCCGCCGTCGTCGGCGTGGGGCTGTATTCGTATTTCGTGCTCCGCGGCCAGATTCGCGAAGCCGCCCAGGAAACGCTCCGCCAGCAAGCGGAGCGTTTCGCGGTCCAGTTCGAAGCGCAACCCGACCGCGCCTCCATGCTCCGCCTCGGTGAGCAGATCGCGGGCGTCACCGAACTCGACATCGACATCGCCACGCGCGACGCGCTTCTCGGCAGCTTCGGCGCGGACGCCGTGTCGCCAGAGGCGTTTTTCGAGCGCGAGGAGGTGCGGGACGCCCTGGCTTCTGGCGAGGTCGGCATCGGCGAGCGAGACGTGGACGGACAAGAGAAGTTGTTCGTCGCTGTCTTCCGTCCGGCCACAGGCATGCTCATCCGGCTCGGCGAGCCCGCGCCGCCGCTGTACCGAGCGGTGCAGAAGGTGCAGGCCGTTCTCGCGATCGGGATGGCCCTGGCGCTGTTGCTAGCCCTCATCGGCGCGTGGATCGCGAGCCGGCAGGTGGTGGGGCCGCTCCGCGCGATCACCGGCAGCGCCGAGCGCATCGCCGAGGGCGATCTGGAGCGCTCCATCCACGTCCGTACGCGGACCAAAGAGTTCACCGCGCTCACGCGGAGCCTGAACCGGATGGCGTCACAGTTCCGGCAGGACATCGGGGAGTTGAAGCAGGCGCAGCGCGTCCAGAGCGAGTTCATCGGCAACGTCTCGCACGAGGTCAAAAACCCGATTTTCGCGGTCTTCGGATACCTCGAAGCCCTCGCCAGCGATACGCTCCCCGCCGAGCAGCGCAAGCGGTACGCTCAAAAGGGACTCGCGAACCTGCACCGGCTCAACAACCTGTTCTCGGACCTGATCGAGATCGCGAAACTGGAGTACCGCGAGGACATGGTGCGCCCGGAGACCTTCGACCTGCAGGAACTGATCGAGGAGATTGGCGAGATGCTGGAGCCGAAGGCGGTCGACAAGGGCCTCGAACTCAGCTTCGAGAACCCGTCCGTGATGGTCTACGCCGACCGGAACCGGATCCGACAGGTGCTCACCAACCTGATCGACAACGCGATCTCGTACACGGACGAGGGCTCCGTCCGGTGCCGGATGCGCCGCCACCTCAACCAGGCGCGTGTGGAAGTGGTAGACACCGGGCGCGGGATCGGCGCCGAGCACCTCGACCGCATTTTCGAGCGGTTCTACCGCGTGGACACGGCCCGCTCTCGGAAAATGGGCGGCACCGGTCTGGGGCTCGCCATCACCAAGCAGATCCTCGAAGCGCACGGCACGACCCCGCACGTGGAGAGCACAAAGGGCCGCGGCACGCGCTTCTGGTTCGAGCTGCCATTGGAGGGTTCGGACGAAGCCGACTCGCTTGTGCCTGAGGCTGAATTCGCCGGCGTCTGATGAGACTGACCGACATGGAGATCGGCGAGACCTACGTCGCCACCCGCTCTTTCCACGACGACAACGGCACGCTCGTGCTCGTCGGCGACCACTTCACGCTGGAGAAGATCGCGCCCTCTGGCGGGACCTTCGCGATGGCGTTCGAGGAGGAAACGCTGTACCTCGACGAGGAGCGGCAGTCCGAGATCGTAGAGCACGTCGACCGGTTCTTGCGCCTGGCGTAGCCCGGAGCCGTACGCGCGAACGCAAGGGGCCTCTGGCGTGCCCAACGGCGACGCCCGTAGTGCCAGGATCGCGAGAGAAGGCGCGGAGTCCGCGACGTTGCGCGATGCGCCCAGCCGCGCCAGAGGCCTCTGGCGACGGGCGCTCTCCGTTCGAACGCTTCGCGGCGGCCGCGTGAGGACGCGGCCAAACCTCTGTAGCGCGAAACGGCCACCCAGGCGGCGCGTAGCTTTCACTCCTGCCTGAAAATCCAATACTCCTGTGACGGACATGGTTGTCGTGATGAACCCCGGGGCGCCAGAGGCCCAGATCGAAGCCGTGGTGGCGCGCCTGGACGGCTACGGCTTTGGCGTCCACCGCTCGACCGGGGCGGAGCACACCGTTCTCGGCGCCATCGGCGCCCGGCCGGACTTCGACGTCCGCCACATCAAGGTGTTGGACGGCGTCAAGGACGTGTTCCGCATCTCCAGCCCGTACAAGCTGGCCTCTCGCGACTGGCACCCGGAGCGCAGCACGGTTGACGTGGACGGCGTCATCGTGGGCGGCGACGAGGTGATCGTCATGGCCGGGCCCTGCTCGGTCGAGAGCGAGGAGCAGATCGAGGCCTCGGCGGCGTCGGTCGCGCGCGCCGGTGCGAGGATCCTCCGCGGGGGCGCGTACAAGCCGCGCTCGTCGCCCTACGCGTTCCAGGGCCTCGGTGTGGAAGGCCTTCGGATCATGCGCGAGGCGGCAGACCGTCACGGCCTCAAGGTCGTAACCGAGGTGATGCGGCCGAAGCAGATCGATTCCGTCGCGAAGTACGCCCACATCTTCCAGATCGGCGCGCGCAACATGCAAAACTTCCCGTTGCTGCAGGAGGTGGGCAAGACTGGGATGCCCGTCCTGCTCAAGCGCGGCATGTCCGCTACCATCGAGGAGTGGTTGCAGAGTGCGGAGTACATCCTCGCGGAGGACAACCCGAACGTGATCCTGTGCGAGCGCGGCATCCGCACCTACGAAACCGCGACGCGTAACACGCTCGATCTCTCGGCGATCCCCGTCGTGAAGAAGAAGAGCCACCTGCCTATCATCGCGGACCCGAGCCACGGCGTCGGCCTGCGCGACAAGGTGATGCCGATGGCCCGTGCGAGCGTGGCCGCTGGCGCCGACGGTCTGATGATCGAGACGCACCCGAACCCGCCAGAGGCGCTCTCCGACGGCCCGCAGTCGCTCTACTTCGACCAGTTCGACGACCTGATGGACCAGGTGCGCCGCGTGGCGCTCGCCATCGACCGGACGATCGCGCCCGCGGATTTGGTCGCGGCGTAGCCACCCTGACCTGCTGGACCGCGCCAGAGGCTCTCAATGGGCCTCTGGCGCGTTGGTGTCACGCCAGCAGCCTGCTCAGCAAGGGCTCCACGAGGCTCTGCCCGCGCAGCCTCTGGCGCCATCGGCTCGGGATCGCGTCTACGCCGTCGCGGAGCCCGGCGAGACCGCCTGCCACGCACGCCGTGGTGTCGGTGTCGTGCCCCATCGCGACCGCCGCCTTAACGACGGACTCGTACGAACCTCTGGCGAGGCAGGCCCGCGCCGAGTGCAGGGTGTCCACGACGTAGCCGGAGCCCGAGGGCGAGTCGAACGCCAGGACGATGTCCAACTCCCGGGCCTCTGGCGAGCCCGGAGCGTAGATCTCGTGCAAGGACGCGACCGCGGCGTTCCAGCCATCGCCAGGGGCTTCGCGGAGGATGTGCCGCGCCCACAGGCAGTACAGCGCGCAGCAGACCCACGCGCGCGGATGGCCGTGCGTCGGAAGCGATTGCGCCGCCGCGTCCGCCACCAAGTCGGCGTCCGTGCCGGTGTGCCACAGCGCCAGAGGCAGCACGCGCATAAGGGAGCCGTTGCCATTGTCGAACTCGCCCGATGCCCCGGCCTCTGGCGCAGGGATGCCGCTTCGGATGCTTTCCAGAGCCGCGCGGGTCTGAACGCCGCAGTCGAATACGTCGTCGTCCACGGCCATGTAGCCGGACGAGAGCCACGCGACGAAGCGCCGCCCGAGGTCGTCTACGTCGAGCCGACCGCGTTCCTGAAGCGACGCCAGTAGCGCGAGCGCTTGCGCGCCGTCGTCGCTCCACGTGCCAGGCGGCGTGTCTCTGTGCGCGCGGGGAAAGCCGGCGGGCGGGTCGAACTCGATCTGCGCCAGAGGCGGCATGGCTTCTGGCGGCGTGAACTCGTACGGCACGCCGAGGGCGTCGCCGATGAGCAGGCCCCACAGGGCGCCTTCGATGCGGTCGGAGCGAGAGGGCATTCCGATAGGAGAGAGCAGAGGGACGAACCTACTCGCGCCCCGCCAGAGGCCTCTGGCGTCCGAATCGGTATCATCCGGTTCATATATGCGGTTGGCCTTCTCGGATTCGCCGCGCATTCCTCCATGCGGGAGTGCTACGCCGCCGATCCACAGCTTTCTTAGCGCGACTCAACCTCAGAACTCTATGTGCGGAATCGTCGGATACATTGGACCGCGTCAGGCGGGTGAGCTTCTCGTCTCTGGCCTCAAACGGCTCGAATACCGCGGGTACGACTCCGCGGGCGTCGCCGTCGCGAACGGGACGCTGGACGTGAGGAAAAAGGAAGGCAAGGTGGACGAACTCGCGTCGCTGCTCAAGGCGCGCCCCGTGCACGGGACGGTCGGCATGGGGCACACGCGCTGGGCCACGCACGGCGCTCCGACCGATGTCAACGCGCACCCGCACATCGCCGGCGGCGGACGCTTTGCGATCATCCACAACGGCATCATCGAGAACTACGGCTCCATCAAGCGGCGGCTGATGGACAAGGGGTACACGTTCTTGAGCGAGACTGATACGGAGGTCCTCGCTCACTTTATCGACGACATCCAGAAGGAGACCGGCCTGGACTTCGCGGAGTCCATCCGACAGGCGCTGACGCAGGTGGAGGGTGCCTACGGCATCGTAGCGCTCTCGGAGGACAACCCCGACGAGCTGATCGTGGCGCGCAACGGCAGCCCGCTGCTGCTCGGCGTCGGCGAGGGCGAGCACTTTATCGGCAGCGACGCGAGCCCGTTTATCGAATACACCCGCAATGTGGTGTACCTCAACGACGGCGAGATGGCGGTCGTCCGCGCGGACGGATACGAGGTGACCGAGATCAACGGCGCGCCCGTTGCCAAAGAGGTTCACGCGCTAGAGTGGGACCTGGAGGAGATCGAGAAGGGCGGCTACGATCACTTCATGTACAAGGAGATCATGGAGCAGCCCGAGGCGCTGGCCAACGCGATGCGCGGCCGCGTCCACGCCGACGAAGGCACGGTCAAACTCGGCGGGCTGGAGGACGTGATGAAGCAGTTGGAGGCGGCGGATCGCATCGTGATCTGCGCGTGCGGCACGTCGTGGCACGCGGGCTTGGTGGGGGAGTACCTCATCGAGCGCTTTGCGCGCATCCCCGTGGAGGTGGAGTACGCGAGCGAGTTCCGCTACCGCGACCCGATCCTGAACGAGAACGACGTCGTGCTCGTGATCTCTCAGAGTGGCGAGACTGCCGACACGCTCGCGGCAGTTCGTCAGGCCAAGGAGGCCGGCGTCCTCGCTCTCGGCGTGGTCAACGCCGTCGGTTCCACGATTGCCCGTGAGACCGATGCGGGCGTTTACCTGCACGCGGGTCCCGAGATCGGCGTGGCTTCTACCAAGGCGTTTACCGCCCAGGTGACCGTCCTCGCCCAGATCGCGCTCCTGCTCGGCAAGACGCGCGGCGTGCTCTCGGATGCCGACCTCAAGGAAAACCTGGAGGCACTCGCAAAAATCCCGA
The DNA here is from genome assembly GCF_002257665.1 of Rubricoccus marinus. Taxonomy (NCBI): domain Bacteria; kingdom Pseudomonadati; phylum Rhodothermota; class Rhodothermia; order Rhodothermales; family Rubricoccaceae; genus Rubricoccus; species Rubricoccus marinus. Next base: position 1,119,853 of record NZ_MQWB01000001.1, read on the forward strand.
CGCAGATCCGCGAGGTGCTCGAGCAGCAGGCGGAGAAGATCGAGGCCATCGCGCGCGAGATGCGGCTGGCGCAGAACGCGCTGTACCTCGGCCGCGGCGTCAACTTCCCGGTCGCACTCGAAGGCGCGCTCAAGCTCAAGGAGATCTCCTACATCCACGCCGAGGGCTACCCCGCGGCGGAGATGAAGCACGGTCCCATCGCGCTGATCGACCGCTTTATGCCGGTCCTGTTCGTGGCCACGCGAGAGGCGACCTACGACAAGGTCGTGTCGAACATCGAGGAGGTCGTCGCCAGAGGCGGGTCGGTCATCGCGATCACCGATACGGGAAACCGTGGCTTGGACGACCTCGCCGAGCACGTGATCGAGGTGCCGAAGACGTCCGATGCGTTCGAGCCGCTGCTAACGGTGATCCCGTTCCAGCTCCTGAGCTACCACGTGGCCGTCATGCGCGGCTGCGACGTAGACATGCCCCGCAACCTTGCGAAAAGCGTGACGGTGGAGTAACCCGCCGCTCAGTTCCTCGCCACGGGGCCTCTGGCGAATCGACCCGCCAGAGGCCCCGTCGTTTTGCCCGGTCTGCCAGAGCCTTGGGGGGCGAACCTCTGGCGCCAGAGGCCAGCAACGGCCGAGTTTTGCCCCGGATGTCACACGACTGTTCTCCTATGCGTTTCCTCGCCCTTTGTGCTCTGCTCCCGCTCCTGCTGATCGGCTGTGACTCGTCCGGTCCTGAGAGCGGGATCGGGGACCTCACCCTCACGCTCAACCCGACTGGCGTTCCCTACAACAGCCTCCTCCTCCAGACTGAGGAGGAGTACGGAACGAACTGCGGCCTGGACGTCGACATCAATGGCGATTCGGAGTCCATCCAGATCGAGGTGTTGGGGCCGGCGCTAGCTGATAACCGGTGCGCGGCGGTGGTCAGCCCGTACACCATCATCATTCCTCTTCCCAGCTCCGGGTTGGAGGGCTACAGGTTGGATATCGAGAAGGACGGCGACGTGGATTCGTACCTCGTGAGCCGCCTCGGCGATGAGGAACCGCTTGTGCTGACCGGCTCAGGCAGCTTCTCACGCGTGCTTCCCAACGAGTAGCGCGAGAGGTCTCCACGTGCGTTGAGCCTCTGGCGGGATCGGTCTCGCCAGAGGCTTTCTCTTGGTCCCTGGCGCCGGAGGCCGCGTTAGGTTCAGCGTGTGCTTTCCCCAACGTCTTGTGCGCGCGTTTGTCCTGATCTGTTCTGTCCTGTGCCTTGCGGGGTGCGTCTCTCTAGGCCCGATGGAACCTGACGATCTCCTGGGCGAGCTCCGCGATGCCGAACAGGCATGGCTGGATGCGTCGGCGCGTCACGACCGGAGGGCGATGGCCGTAATCTTAGGAGATGGGTTTACGGCGACGCTCCCGGACGGGTCTGTACTCACGCGCGAGGGGATGATCGCGGGGCTGAACCGCCTCCCACTCCGTGAGGTGAAGACCCCCGTTCCATTCACGCAGAAACGGTCCATCCGCATGTTCGACAGCATGGCCATCCTACATGGGATCTACGTCGTGCCCGGAGGCGAGGGGCGGCCGGAGCGACGCTCCCGATACACAGACACCTGGGTGCGGAGTCGGAACCGCTGTCGCATCGTCGCCTCGCACCGCTCGAACGCGACAGGCTAGGCGCCAGAGGCTTACTGCAGCCTCTGGCATACGCTCTCGGCGTGACCCGTGAGTCCTTCGGCGTCGGCTAGGGCGGCGGCGGCCGGGCCGATGATGCCGAGGCCGGAAGGCGTCACGCGCTGCCACGTGAGCACGCGGAGGAAGTCACCGACCGAGAGGCCGCCCTTGACCGCGGCGTAGCCGCCAGTCGGGAGCGTGTGGTTGGGGCCCGATACGTAGTCGCCCAGCGCGACGGCGCTCTCGGCGCCGAGGAACAGTGATCCATAGCTGGTAAACGCCTCTGGCGTGAGCGTGTCGCTGTGGACGTGCAAGTGCTCGGGCCCCATCCGGTCGGAGAACGCGATGGCATCCGCTTCATCCTCGGCCAGCACGAGTTGGATGCCGCCTCTGGCGACCGCGCCAGAGGCCTCGGGAAGACCCGCGAGCCGCTGGCGGACGCGGTCCAGAAGCTCCTCGCTCCACGAGACGAGGACGCTGAACGCCAGAGGATCGTGCTCGGCCTGGGCGATGAGATCCCAGGCGAGCCACGTCGGATCGGCCTCGGGGCCCGCGATGACGAGGACCTCGCTCGGGCCGGCGACAGTGTCGATGCCGACGACACCCTGCACGAGCGTTTTGGCGGCGGCCACCCAGGCGTTGCCAGGGCCGACGATCATGTCCACTTTGGGCGCCCACCCAGAGCCATAGGCGAGGGCGCCGACGGCCTGCGCGCCGCCCATGCGGACAAACCGGGTCGCGCCGGCCAGGCTGCACGCGGCGAGGATTGCCGGGTCGTCGCTGGGGGAGACCGCGACGCGGGTCTCGACGCCTGCGACGCGCGCCGGGACGAGCGTCATGAGCGCTGTGGACACGAGCGGGTGGCGCCCGCCCGGGATGTACGCGCCGACGCTCGCGACGGGCTGGATGCGCTGGCCGTACGTCCCGGTCTCGTCCGTGAACTCGCGGTTCTGGTAGGTCTCACGCTGCATCTCCGCAAACCGCGTGATGCGGTCGTGCGCGAGGCGGATGGCGCCAGAGGCCTCGGGCGGGAGGTCGTAGCTCTCGAACGGCTGGAGGTCGATGGCCTCTGGCGCGGCGCCGTCGAACCGCTGGCTGTATTCCGTTATTGCAATGTCCCCCTCGACCTTCACGCGGTCGAGGATGGCGCGCGCGTCGTCCATCGCGCCAGAGGCCTCGTCGGTGGAGGGGCGCCGCCACTCGGCGGCGGGGATGGTCTGGGGTTCCTGGTGCGCATCGCGGGCCTGACGGCTCCGGTTTCCGGGTTCCGGGTTCATCGTGTCGGGGATGTTGGGGTCGTCAATCGCCAGAGGCGGTCGGCAAGGGGGAGGCCTCTGGGGCCAGAGGCGAGCGGCGGAGGAGCGAGAGAGCACCCTCACGCATTACGCAGTACGCATCATCCGCCGTGTCGGGCGCCGAGTTCGGATTCGATGTCCGCGAGCGTGAGGCCTTCAGCGCGAGCGTGGGTGAGGAGGTGGTAGATCACGTCCGCGACCTCCCAGCGGAGGTTGTCCTTGTCGGGCGCGGTGAGCACTTCTTCGATCTCCTCGCGGAGCTTCTCGGCGCGGAGATCGGCGCTGGCGAACAGCTTGGCGGTGTATGAGCCCTCGGGTGGACTCTCCATCCGGTCGGCGAGGACGCGGTCGAGCGTGGCGAGCGTGAACGGGCCGGTCTGCGAGGGGAAGCAGGAGCGCCGCGGCAGGTGGCAGGCGTGGCCGGTCTGCTCCACCTGGAACAGCAGTGTGTCGCCATCGCAGTCGAGGTCGACGCGGACGAGCCTCTGGCGGTGGCCGCTGGTCAGCCCTTTTTCCCAGAGCTCGGCGCGGCTGCGACTCCAGTAGGTGCCGACGCGGTTCGCGAGCGCGTCGCGCAGGCTCTGCTCGTTGGAGTACGCGACCATCAGCACCTCGCCAGAGGCCGCGTCTTGTGCGACGGTCGGGACGAGGCCGTCGCCCTTGGCGAAGTCGACCTGCGCCACGAAGGCGTCGTCCAAGTCCAGCGCGCCGGTGTAGACGGCCATGCCGATCTGCGCGTCGGCGCCGAGCCGGTGCAGCCGCGCGACGTCCTCTGGCGTCGTGATCCCGCCCGCGACGGTCACGGGCACCGGCGAGGCCTTGACCACGCCCTCGACGCGGTCCCAGTCCACGCCCTGCATCATGCCCTCCTTCTCGACCTGCGTGTACAGGAACGCGCCGCAGCGCTCCGCCAGAGGCGCGATAAGGTCCGCGACCTGCTGCCCCGAGCCTTCCTGCCAGCCGTGCGTGGTCCACTCGTCGCCTCTGGCGTCGAGCGCGACGACGACCTGGGCTTTGGGCAACTTGGTGACCCAGTCCTCGCGGGCCGCAGTCCCGAGGATGACGCGAGAGGCGCCGTCTTTGAGCCAGTTGCGCGCCGTCACCAGATCGCGAATCCCGCCGCCAACGCGGATGGGCACGCCGGTCGCCAAGAGCTCGCGGATGAGGTCGGCGTTGGAGCCCGCGCCCGTCGCCGCGTCGAGGTCGATCACGGCGACCTCGCCGTAGAGCGAGAAGCGCTCCAGAAGCTCGAACACGTCGGAACGGGCGAGAACCGGGTCGCGCCCCTGGCGCCACTGCACGGCCTGGCCGTCGGAGAGGTCGATGGAGGGGATGATCATGAGGAGGGGGCCAGTGGGGAGTGGCCAGTGGCGGGAAACGACAGGACGGGTGGTGGAGAACGGCGGAGCAACTCAGTTCAAGAAGGGTTGCCTCTGGCGCCAGAGGCCACGTGATTGCGGCTACTGGCTACTGGCTACTGGCTACTGGCTACTGGCTACTGGCTACTGGCCCCAGCCTTACCGGGATGCCGCGCTCGGCGAGCCAGCGCTTGCTGTCGCCGACGTGGTACTCGCCGGAGTGGAACATGGTGGCCGCGAGCACAGCGTCGGCACCGGCTTCAAAAGCGTCGAGGAAGTGCTGGGGCGTGGAGGCCCCGCCAGAGGCGATGACCTGGCAACTCAGCTCGCGCGCGAGGCTGCCGGTGAAGGCGGTGTCGAAGCCCTCGCCGGTTCCGTCGCGGTGGATGGCCGTGAGGAGGATCTCGCCCGCGCCTCTGGCGGCGAGCTCGCGCGCCCAGGCGCGCCCCTCTTTGCCGGTCTTCTCGCGCCCGCCGTGGGTGTAGACGCCATAGCGAAGGGGCTGTGAGCCGTCAGAAGCCTCTGGCGAATCCTGTACCCCGTACCGCGTACCCGGTACCTCTGGCGCCAGAGGCGCATCGGGCTTGATGTCGACGGCCACGACGACGCACTGGCTGCCGAACTGCCGGGCGCAGTCGTCCACCAGGCCGGGCTCTTCCACGGCGCGCGTGTTGAGCGCGATTTTGTCCGCGCCCGCGTCGAGAAAGGCGTAGACATCGTCCAGCGTGCGGAGGCCGCCGCCGAGCGTGAACGGGATGGAGAGGGCCGCGGCCGTCCGGCGCACCATGTCGAGCGCGGTCGGCCGGTACTCGGCGCTGGCCGCGATGTCGAGGAACACGATCTCGTCGGCGCCCTCGGCCTCGTAGCGCGAGGCGAGCTCGACCGGGTCGCCCATGTCGCGCAGGCCGACAAAGTTGACGCCTTTGACCACGCGCCCGGCCTTGACGTCGAGGCACGGGATGATCCGGCGGCGGAGGGTATCAGTGGAGTCGATCATCGGCCTCTGGCGGGAAAGAGAGTCAATCCAGGGGGTGTCATCGCGAGCGGCGCGTGGCGATCTCGCGACGCCGAGCGCAAACCCGGCAGATCGCCGCGCTGCGCTCGCGATGACACCGGTCGGGGGAGAGGAGCGGTCATCGCGCCAGAAGCTGTCCGAGCACGGCCTGTCCCCAGGTGCCGCTTTTCTCAGGGTGGAACTGAACCGCGACCGTGTTGCCCTTGCGGACCGCGCTCACGAACGTCTCGCCGTACGTCGTCGTCGCGATGGCGGCGTCGCTCTCGCGCGCGGCGTAGGAGTTGACGAAGTAGGCGTCGCCCGAGGCGAGGTCGCGCTCGCCAGAGGCCTCTGGCGTCCACGCGACGGGCGCCCAGCCGACCATCGGGGACTTGGGGAAGGCCAGCTTCTCGACGTGGCCGGGCAGAATGCCGAGGCCTCTGGCGCCGGGGTCCTCGTCCGAGGTCTCGAACAGGATCTGCTGGCCCACGCAGATACCGAGCAACGGTCGGTCCTCGGCGTGCCATTCGAGAAGTGGCTCGCGCCATCCTCTGGCGTCGAGGGTCTCCATGACCGCCGCAAAGCGGCCTTGGCCGGGCACGAGAAGCGTGTGGATGCCTTCCAGACGTGGCGCCTCCAGCGTCACGTGGTCCACCCCGAGGCGGTTCAGCGCGGCGCGGACGCTTGTGAGGTTGCCCGCGCGCGTGTCGACGATGCCGATCATAGCGAGCCCTTCGTGCTGGTAGCCTGGTCGGTGATCGCGAGGGCTTCGCGGAGCGCCCGCGCGAGGGCCTTGAACGAGGCCTCCACAACGTGGTGCGAGTTGCGTCCCCGCTCGCGCTTGATGTGCAACGTGATCGCGCCAGAGGTGGCGAGGCTCTCGAAAAAGTGGTCCCACATCTCCGCCGCAATGCCTCCCACGGCGTCGCGTTTGAGCTTCAGGCTCACGTCGCAGAACGGGCGCCCCGAGAGGTCGACAGCGGCGAGCACGAGCGCGTCGTCCATCGGCAGCCACCGCTGGCCGTAGCGCGCGAACCGGTCGGACCGATCGCGCCACGCCTCTTGCAGCACGCCCCCCAGCGTGATCGCCACGTCCTCGACCGTGTGGTGCTCGTCCACGTGCAGGTCGCCTGTGGCCTTGACCGTCAGGTCCCAGCCCGCGTGGAAGGCGAGCTGGTCCAGCATGTGGTCCAGAAACGGAAGGCCCGTGTCGTTGTTGGCCTCTTGCGAGCCGTCGATGCGGAGGGAGACGGAGACGGTGGTCTCCTTGGTCGTGCGGGTGGTCTCGAACATGGGGCCAGTGGGGAGGGGAAGTGGCCAGCGGGGGTGCCTCTGGCGCCAGAGGCGGAGCGGGGCGGCGGCTACGCCAGACGGAGGGCAGTTACGCCGTGATGGCGGGCGGGGGAG
>NZ_MQWB01000001.1:1128688-1133890 GCF_002257665.1 Rubricoccus marinus
ACCCCGTACCCCGTACCCCGACCGCGTGACCCCCGTCCGACTCCGACTCCGCAACTTCCTCAGCTACGGCGAAGACGTGCCCGAACTCGACCTGGAGGGCATCCACGTGGCCTGCCTCTCGGGCGGCAACGGGCAGGGCAAGAGTGCGCTCCTGGACGCGATCACGTGGGCGCTCTGGGGCGAGGCGCGGAAGTCCGCCGACAGCCGGAAGCCCGACGACGACCTCCTGCGCGTGGGGCAACGCGAGATGGAAGTCGAGTTGACGTTCGACCTCGCCCAGCAACGCTACCGCGTGCGACGCTCTTACACCAAGACCGCCAGCGGCAAAAGCTCCAAGCCGGGTCTGGAGGTGCAGGCGCAGATCGCCGGGACCGACGAGTGGCGTCCCCTCACGGAGGCGAGCATCCGCGAGACGCAGAAAACGCTCGACAGGCGCCTCGGCGTGGACTACGAGACGTTCGTCAACTCCACGTTCCTGCTCCAGGGCCGGTCCGACGAGTTCACGCGCAAGAAGCCAACCGAGCGGAAGCAGATCCTCGGGCGGATCCTCGACCTCGGGCGGTACGACAGGCTCCACGAGCGCGCCGGCCGCCGCTACTCCGAGGCTCGCGAGACGGTCAAAAAGCTCGAAGCCGAAGCCGAGCGGCTGACCGCCGCGCTGGAGCACGAGGACGACTGTAAAACCGAGGCCTCTGGCGTGGAGACGGAGGTCGCCACGCGGGGCGAGGCGGTGGAGACGGCGCGGAAAGAGGAGCGCGACGCCAGAGGCCTGGTGGACGGCTTGGAGCGCCGCGAGGCGGACGCCGCACGCGTGCGCGCGACGCTCGCGGATCTGGACGCGAGAATCGCGCGGATCGAGAAGGAGCAGGCGGAACTGGGGACGCGCATCGAGGCGGCGCAGGCGCTCGTGGACAGAGGACCGCAGATCGAGGCGGCGCACGCGCGCTACGAGGCGCTGCGGGCCGAGCGCGCATCGCTGGACGAGAAGTCCACGCTCTACCACGCCGTCCGCGCCCAACTCAAGGACGCGCAGCACGACCTGGACCGCGCCCGGCGCGACCTGGAAGCCGACGTGGCCTCTGGCGAGAAAGGGCTCCGGGCGGACCGCGAGCGGCTGGAATCCGACCGCCAGAGGCTGGGCGAGTTGGAGCGCGTCGAAGCCGAGCTGGCCCGTGCGACGAAGGCGGAGGAATCGGCCGCCAGAGGCCTCAAGCTGAAGGAGCAGCGCGACGGACGCCAGAGGCGGCTCGCGGAGCTCCAGAAGCGGCTGGACGGCGAGCGCCAGACGCTGAGCGCGCACCTGACGCAAACGCGCAAGCAGATCCAGGAGGCCGAGGCAGCACTGACGGGGGAGGAGGCGCTGCGCGCCCGCGTGACGCACCTCGCCTCTGGCGCCGAGAAGCACGCCGCGCTCGCGCAGCAGATGCAGGACGTGCGGACTGAGGGGGAGACGCTGACGGAAGGGATCAGCAAGCTGGAGGCCCAGCAGGAATCCCTCAACCGTGAGCGCGCCGCGCTGGAAGCCAAGCGCCAGAAGGTCCTGGATGTGGCTGAGGCGATCTGCCCGACGTGCAGCACGCGCCTCACCGACGAGCACCGCGCGCAGGTCGTGGCCGAGATCGACGCCGACCTGGCCGCGCTGGACGCACGCCAGAGGCCTCTGGCGGCGAAGCTGAGCGAATTGGGCGAGCAGCGCCAGCGGCTCCGCGCCCGGTTCGTAGCTCTGAAAGGGGAGGCCGAGCCTCTGGCGAACGCGGGCGCCGATCTCGCGCGAGCGGAGGAGAACCTGAAAACGGCCGACCAGCAGCGCCAGAGGCTGGGATCGCTGCGCGAGGACGAATCGCGCCTGGACAGGCTTCTGGCGGGTGCGGCGTTCTTACCGGAGGTCCACGCCGAGGCGGCCGAGCTTGAGCGCGTGCTGGAAACGGAGTCGTTCGACGACGCGGCGTTTGAGCGCGTCCGGGCCGAGGCGGCCGTGCGGCCCCGCATCGCGGAAGAGCGGCGCAAGCTCTTGGGCATCGCGGAGAGGGTGGAGGCCGAGACCTCGCGCCTCCAGGCCGCCGAGCGCGACCTGAACGCCAAACGCGAGGCCCTGGCCTCTGGCGCCACGCTCGCGCCCATCCGCCAGAGGATCAGCGTGCAGCAGAAACAACTCGACTCCATCGGGTTCGACGCCGAGCGGTTCGAGGCGGTGCAGCGCGAGATGAAGGGCGTGGAGGACGCGCCCGCACTTCTCGCCCGTTTGGCCGAGGCCACGCGCTCGCTCCGCGTGGACGGCGAACGCCTCGCCGGTCTCGCCGAGGACCACCAGAAGGCCTCTGGCGATAAGGCAACTCAGGCCGAGTCCCTCGCGCAGATTCAGGCCGGGCTGGCTGACCGCGACGCGCTCCGCCAGAGGCTGTCCGACGCCGAGCGCCAGAGGCGAGAGTCCGAAGCGGCGCTCGCGGAGGCACAGACGCGGCTGGGCGCCCTGCGCGAACGCCTCGCTCGTGCCGACCGCGACCGCAAGGCGCTCACTTCGACGCGCCGCGACCTCCGCGAGGCCAAAAAGCAGAGCGCGCTCTACTACCAGCTCCGCGTCGCCTTCGGCAAGAACGGCATCCCGAGCCTCATCATCGAGGAGACGCTGCCGGAGATCGAGAACCGCGCCAACGACATTCTGGAGCGGCTCGCCCGGACGCGCACGCGCGTCGCGCTCGAAACGCTCAAGGACAAAAAGACCGGCGGCGGCACGAAGGAGACGCTGGACATCCGCATCACGGACGACTCGGGCGTCTCGCGGCCCTACGAGACGTTCTCGGGCGGCGAGGCCTTCCGCGTCAACTTCGCGCTCCGCATCGCGCTCTCGCAGATGCTCGCCGAGCGGGCTGGGACGCAGGTCCGCACGCTCGTCGTGGACGAGGGCTTCGGGACGCAGGACAAGGAGGGGATCGCCGCGCTCGTGGAGGCCATCCGCGCCATCCAGGACGATTTCGACACGATCCTCGTCGTCACGCACCTGGACGAGATGAAGGACGCCTTCCCAATCCGCATCGAGGTCACGAAGCGGCCGGTGGAGGGCTCCACGTTCGAGATCGTGGGGGTGTAGCCTCTGGCGCCAGAAACTTTGTTATAGTGTTGAGCGGCGCTAAAAGTAGAGTCGACGCACCCTCGCGGTGAGTAGTTGACCGTCGTTGAATATGACCTCCACGCTGTTTCTGAGTATCTCGCCGTGTGGAGACAGCGGTGCGTCCGGGACTACAGTGCTAGGGATGTTAATCACCTGCAGTACTCCCTCGCCAGAGCCGTCAGGCTCGGCGCAGCTAATTGTAGAGCTAGGGAACCTGCTGAAGATCTCTCGCGGCGTTGTCGTAGAATCAAACGTCGTTCCCTCTGCGAACAGCAGAGGCTCCGATTTTACAATATGAGCGAGGTACGACGAGTCTTGTACCTGAACGTACATCGCGTAGTCATCTCCGTTCTGATAGACAGGTGCATGGGCAGAGTCGCCGAAAATCGGATGCGTTTTCCCTGTCATGGAGAAGGGAGGGGGGCTAAACATGCTGTCCAGTTCTGCACCGGTGGCGATCAGCGGAAAGGAGCCGGACTTCCAATCTTGGATGTCTGATGCTTCGAGGTGGGGCGAGAGAGGCATATCGCAGGGCAGCTCTCCATCTCCACAGCCCAATAAGGAGAAAGACGCAGCACAAAAGCACAGGAAGGCGTTTTTCATGTCTCGCGTCTCAGCCTCTGGCGCAAATCCTGTCGCCCGTGCAGAACAGCGAGCACTTCGACCTCACCCTCTGAGACGAGGTACACGATCCGGTAGCCATCCCGGACCAACTCGCGGACGTGCTCGATCTCCGTCTCCGGCAATGACCGCCCGAGGTGCGGATGCTCCGCCAGAGCCTCTGGCGCGGAATAGAGACGCGCGACGATGGAGCGAGCGTACTGCGGTGAGGTCCGCTCGAAGTACGCACCAATCGCGTGCAAATCGTCGATCGCCTCGTGTGACCAGCGGACGTTAGCCACGGTCGCCAGAGGCTGGGTCGAGCCACCGTCCGAGCCTCGCCTTGGCCTCCTCGTGGGAGACTGTGCGGCCTGCCTCTACGTCGCGCAGCCCGCGCTCAATCTTCTGGAGCACGTAGAGTTCGTACTGGATGTCCTCGAACGAGGCATCGTCGTCCAGGCGCTCAGCGAGTCGGCGGAGAGCTTGCTTTGGGCTCGTGGTCGGCATGGCGAAAGAGATGTTTCCCAGATGATACGGTTCTAGGACGCGAGCTCGCGCCTGCCTCTGGCGCCAGAGGCCGCGCCTCAGAACTCCGTCACCACGGTCACGCCTCTGGCGCCGAAGTCGTCCATGCGCATCAGCGCGTCGATGGACTGCTCCAGCGAGATCGTCCGGCCGATGAGGGCCTCTGGCGTCAGCGCGCCAGAGGCGATCATGGAGAACATCGCGCCGTAGCGGTGGGCCTGCATGCCGTGGCTGCCGAGGATCTCCAACTCGTCCGCGAGGACCCGGTCCATCGGGATGGCCGGCGTGCGGTGCTCGGCCAGCAGGAGCCCCACCTGGACGTGCCGCCCGCGTTTCTGGAGGCAGCGGATCGAGTTCACGCACGTCGTGGGGTGCCCGAGCGCGTCCAGAGACAGGTGCGCGCCCCCGCCCGTGACCTCGCGCACGGCCTCCACCACGTCCGGGACCGCCGCCGCGTTCACCGTCGCCACCGCGCCAATCGACCGGGCCATCTCCAGCGCCGCGTCCGAGATGTCCACCGCCACCACGTTCGCGCCAGAGGCCCGCGCGATCATCACCGCCGAGAGGCCCACGCCGCCGCAGCCGTGCACCGCCACCCACTCGCCCGCGCGCACCCGGCCCTGGTCCACGACGGCGCGGAACGCCGTCACGAACCGGCATCCCAGACTCGCCGCTGGCGCGAAGTCCATAGAGTCGGGGAGCCGCACGAGGTTGAGGTCGGCCCGGTGGATGGACACGTATTCCGCGAACGAGCCCCAGTGCGTGAAGCCCGGCTGGAACTGGTCGTCGCACACCTGCTGGTTGCCGGAAAAACACTGCGGGCACACGCCGCACCCGCCCACGAACGGGACCGTCACGCGGTCGCCGACTCGCCACCGCGTCACGTCTTTGCCCACCGCCTCCACGGTCCCCGCCAACTCATGCCCCGGCACGTGCGGCAGCGCGATGCCCGGATCGTGCCCCACCCA
>NZ_MQWB01000001.1:1134109-1156260 GCF_002257665.1 Rubricoccus marinus
GAGAGCGCGGACCGCCCGCCGCCCCACGGAGCACAGCCGTCACGCGCGAGCCTAAACCCCTCCACCAACGTCATCCCCGCGAACGCGGGAATCCAGAGTGACGACCGCCAGAGGCCCGCAAGCACTCAGAAGTGCAGGAAGGGAACACCTAGCGACACCACCTCTGGCGCGCGCACGTCCACCGCCTCTGGCGCCAGAGGCCACTCCCCACTGGCCACACCCCTTAGGACCTCCGCACGACGACCAGCCCCGCGATCACCAACACGCCGCCCGCCACCTGGAGCGGCACGATGCTCTCGCCCAGGAGCAACGCGCCCGCGCCTACGCCCGCAAACGGCACGAGGTTGGAGAACAGCGCCGTCCTGCTCGGCCCGATCTGCCGGACCGCCAGGTTCCAGATCGCGTACGCCGCCCCGATGGAGAGCCCACCCGAGAACACGAGCGCCGCCCACACCTCCCATCCGATGCGCGGCCAGTCCGCCGTCGCCACGCCAGAGGCGCCCATCGCGGTCAAGACGGGGAACGCCGCCAGGAGCCCGAAAAACGCGAGGCCGATAGGGGAGATGCCTCTGGCGAGAACCGGCTTGGACAGAACCGTCGACAAGCCCCAGGCGAACGCTCCCGCCAGGAGGAGCACGATGCCCAGGCCGGTCCCGGCGATCTCGCCGTCCTGATCGCGCCCGAGGACGACAAACGCCGCTCCCAACAGCCCGAGCCCCACGCCGACCCACCCCGCCCCGCGCAGGCGGTCCACGCCAGAGGCGTGCGCGACGAGCGCCGTCCACAGGGGCGCCGTGGACATGAGAAGCGCGCCCATCCCCGCCGTCAGCCGGTCGATGCCGAGGATGAAGCCCGTCTGGTACACCACGTGCGCCAGGAGCCCCAGGCCGACTACCGCTAGAGGCGCCGTGCGGAGCGCCTGCCAGAACGGCTCGTGCCTCTTGCGCGCGTCCCACGCGTGTAGCACGCCGAGCGTGACGAGCGCGACGGCAAACCGAAAGAGGTTCACCGTGAAGGGCCCCATCACCTCCAGTGGTACTTTGATCACGGCGAAGTTCAGGCCCCAAACGAGCACCACGAACAGCAGCCCCGCCTCGGCCAACCAGCCGGGAGAGCGCGAGACAGCGGGGGAGTCGGACACGTGGTTCGGGAAGGGGCCGCGCAAACGCGCCGCATCCGCGCCGGTTCACTCCCGCCCGTTCCCATGACGTCAGGCATCCGCAAGCTCTACTACTCCATCCGCGAGGTCGCGGAGGAAACCGGCCTCGAACCGCACGTGCTTCGCTACTGGGAGTCGCAGTTCGACATGCTCAAGCCCAAGAAGAACCGCGCGGGCAACCGGAACTACACCCAGCGCGACCTCGACCTGGTGGTGCGCATCCGCGATCTCACCAAGCGCGACAAGTACACCATCGAGGGCGCCCGCCAGGTGCTGGAGCGCGAGGAGCGCGGCGGCGGCACGCCTGCCGCGGCCCGACGAGACCTCCAGGAACTCCGCGATTTCCTCGTCGACCTGCGCGACTCGCTCCCCGAGGGCGATGCGTAGTTAGCGCGAACGGTGATACAGCCTCTGGCGCCAGAGGCGGACTCGCGACCGCGCCACGCTCTGAACTCGTCAGAGGCGCCCCAAATGGTCGGATACGAGACTGGAGTATGCACGCACGCCCAAACCCCGAGCGCGCCGCCGCGCGCGTTCCCAATCCCCCCAAAGTCGGGTAGGCCGGATTTGAACCGACGACCCCCAAGCCCCCAGCTTGGTGCGCTACCTGGCTGCGCCACTACCCGAAAGCCGCCGGGACCGAGTCCCTGACAGCGCTGAGAAACTAGCCCGCCTCTGGCGAGGGCCGCAACCGCTCGGGCCGTCTTCGCCAGATGCCCATGCACCGGCCTCCATCGCCGTACCTTTGGGGCGCCCCTCTCCAGACCCACCGTGTCCAGTTCCGCGTCCCCCACCTTCGAGGCCGACTTCCGCGACCTCCGAGACGCCAAAGGCCTGTCGCTCGAAGACCTCCACCACGAAACGCGCATCCCGGTCGACGTGCTGCGCCGCTTCGAGTCCGGCGCGCTCCTCGCCGACGAGTCCTTTAGCAACGTCTACCTCAAGGCGTTCGTCAAGAGCTACGCCAAAGCGCTCGGCGTGCCCCAAGCCCAGGCCGTCGACGCGTTCGAGGCCGCGCGTACCGGCCGCTACGCCGGCCACCTCCGCGAGGACTACACGCCACCCAAGGCCCCGCCGCCGCCCGCGCGCCCGGACGCCGACGCGCCAGAGGCCTCTGGCGTAGCCCCCGCGCCGAACCCCACGCGCACGGAGGCGCCTCGCGCCGAGACGCCTCGCGCCGAGACGCCTCGCGCCGAGCCCGCGCGGAGCGAGCCGCCGGCCCCTCGCGACCCCGCGCCTGCCGTTGCGGCCCTGCGGACGGGCGGGACGGCCGTTCCCACGGACAAGGCGAAGGTCACCACCTCGCCGGGCGCGCAGCGCGTTCAGAAGCCCATCGTGCCCTCGGCCCGGCGTTCGTTCGACAAGAACTGGGGCACGCTTGGACTGCTCGCGTTCGTGCTCCTGGCCGTCTGCGCGGCCGCCGTCTACTTCCTCGTCTTCCGCACCGATAACGACTCCGACGAAGCCGTTGTGGCCTCTGGCGAGGCGACCGAAGCCGCGCAGCCAGACTCCACGGTCGCCGCAGGCCCGACGGGTCCGCGCCTTCAGGTGCCCATCACCGTTACCGCCGAGGCCACCGACGGCGGCCTCCAGTGGTTCCGCGTCACCCAGGACGACCAGGAGCGCGCCCCCAACTGGATCGACAGCGGTACCAGCCAGACGTTTACCGCCGACTCCACGCTCATCCTCTGGGGCGAGGGAAACGCGTCGGACACCGCGTACGACTTCAACGAGACGACGCTGATCCTCCAGGGCTTCCGCTGGCGCCCCGCCACGGGCTCGCCCGTGCGGATCACGCTCCAGAGCGGCCAGGCGCTTCTCGATTCCCTCGCCGCTGCGGGCGCGCCGACCTCTGCTCCTGCGCCCGCTCCCGCCGAGACCCAGTAGACGTATGGCGCTGGCATCGCGCGCCCTCGACCTCCTCGCACGGATCGACGCCGGGGCCTCCTCGGAGGCCTCTGGCGACGCGGCTCCCGCGCCAGAGGCGCTCGTGGACGAACTCCGCGAGGTGATCCGCGGCCTCGGCCGGGCGTACTACACCGAGGGCGAAAGCCCCGTCGGCGACACGCAGTACGACCGGCTGTTCCGAGCGCTGCAAGAACTCGAAGCCGCGCACCCGGAGCTGGCCTCTGGCGACAGCCCAACGCACCGCGTGGGGGGCACGCCGCTGGAGGCGTTTGAAAAGGTGCGGCACCCCGTCGCGCTGCTCAGCCTCGGCAACGCGTTCAACGCCGACGAACTCCGCGAGTGGTACGAGCGCATCCTCAAGAGCCTCGCCGACGTGACCGACGAGGGCGTGCGGCCCGCGCTTGTCGCCGAGCTCAAAATCGACGGGCTCGCGCTCGCGCTGACGTACGAGAACGGTCGGCTTGTCCGCGCCGCCACGCGCGGGGACGGGACCGTGGGTGAGGACGTGACGCGCAACGTGCGCACGATCCGGCAGGTCCCTCTGGCGTTGGCCGGGGAGCCGCCAGAGGCCGTCGAGATCCGCGGCGAGGCGTACATGAAGCGGAGCACCTTCGAGGAGCTCAACGCGGACTTGGTCGCCAGAGGCGAGAAGCCGATCGCGAACCCGCGGAACGGTGCCGCGGGCAGCCTGCGGCAGCTGGATAGCGCCATCACGGCGCAGCGCCGGCTTTCGTTCTGGGCCTACGGCGTCGGGCCGACAAGCGCGCCTCTGGCGGCGACGCAGACCGAGACGATGGAGTGGGTGCAGGGCCTCGGCCTGCCCGTCCCGGACACGCGCGCGACGTTTGGCGGCGACGACCCCATCGCCGAGGTCGCCGCATTCTGCGAAGCGTGGGCGGACCAGCGCGACAGCCTGGACTACGAGATCGACGGCGTCGTGGTGAAGGTGGACCGGCTGGACTTCCAGGCCGCGCTCGGCTTCGTGAGCAACGCGCCGCGCTGGGCTATCGCCTACAAATTCCCGGCGCGAGAGGCCACGACGCGGCTGCTGGACATCGAGCACAACGTGGGCCGCACGGGCGCGATCAAGCCCCTGGCGATCCTGGAGCCGGTCGGCGTAGGCGGCGTGACCGTGGGCCGCGCGACGCTTCACAACGAGGACTACATCGCCGAGCGCGACATCCGCATCGGCGATCTCGTGGTCGTCAAGCGCGCCGGCGACGTGATCCCTCAAGTCGTCAAGCCTCTGGCGGAGGCCCGAACGGGGGAGGAGAAGCCCCACGTCATGCCGACGGTCTGCCCCTCGTGCGGCAGCGAATTGGAGCGCCTGGAGGACGACGCCGAGTGGCGCTGCGTAAGCGCTACCTGCCCCGCTCAGTTGCAGCGGCTCGTGGAGCACTTCGTCGCCAGAGGCGCGATGGACATCGACGGGATGGGTAAAAAGAGCGCGCACTTCCTGGTGGAAACCGGGCTTGTGCAGTCGCTCCCGGACCTCTACCGCCTGGACCAGAGGCGCGACGAACTGATCGCCCTGGAGGGCTTCCAGGAGAAGAAAGCCGACCGGCTCTTGGCGGGCCTCGAAGCCAGCAAATCCCGGCCTCTGGCGCGGCTCCTCTTCGGGCTCGGCATCCGGTTCGTGGGGCAGACGGTCGCCGAAACACTGGTCGGCGCCGTGGAGGACATGGACGCGCTCGCGGCAGCGACGCCAGAGGCGTTGGAGGCCGTTTTCGGCATCGGGCCCGAAACGGCGCAGAGCGTCGTGGAGTGGTTCGCGCACGAGGACAACCGGCAGACGGTCGCGGACCTCGCCGCGCTCGGCGTCAACACCACGCGGCTCCCCGAGGAGGCGCCGGCCGAAGGCTCGGCGCTGCTCGACGGCCGCACGTTCGTCATCACCGGCACGCTGCCCTCCATGTCGCGCGCCGATGCCAAGGCGCGGATCGTGGCGGCCGGCGGCAAGGTGACCGGCAGCGTGAGCAAGAAGACCGATTTCCTGCTCGCAGGCGAAGCCGCGGGGTCCAAGCTGGACAAGGCGCAAGAGCTCGGCGTTCGCGTACTGGACGAGCCCTCCCTTCTCGCCCTTCTCGCGGGTGACCTGCCTCTGGATCTTCCCGAAGAGAGCGAGCCGGAAACCGCGACGACGACGCCAGAGGCCACCGCAGATGCAGAGGCGGAGCCTCTAGCGAACGCCGAGACACCGATGCCGCCGTCCTCTGGCGAGGGGCAGGGCTCGCTGTTCTAATGCTGGACGCGCTCCGACGGTCTCGCGCGCTCAAGGCGGCCCATCAGGCCGTCGCGGCGCGGCGCGTACACACGCCAGAGGCGGCCCCCGAAGCGCGCCGCTTGTTTGCGATCCTGCCTGAGGCTGAGGACGCGTCGGACCGCTCGCAGCGGGACGCGTGGGCCTTTCTGACGTCGCTCGATCTGGCACCCGGCCGCATCGTGCCGGTCACGCTGGGCCGAGACGTGGGCGCGCCCGACCGGTTCGCGGGCTCGGTCCTGCACATCACCGACAAAGAGTTGGACTGGCGCGGTCTGCCACGCCGAGTCGTCGCGGACGGCTTGTGGACGCAGCGGCCCGATGTCGCGCTGGACCTCACGGGCACGTTCACGCTCGCGGCAGCCTACCTCGTGGGCGGCTCGCCCGCGTCGGTCCGCATCGGCCTAGACCCGGCGCCAGAGGCCGCGCCGTTCTACGACTTGGTCGTGACCGGCGGCCCAGAGGCGCTCCGCCGTGCGCTCGGACAGATTGAGCCGCCCATCCTGCCGGTCCGCACCGGGCGCGCTCGCTAGGGCTCTGGCGCCGCGCCGTGGGCGCCGTGTGACCTTAGCGCGCCTCGCCGGGCATCGCGACATCCATCGAGCGCGCGTAGTCCGCCAGAGGCCCCAGCCCGACCGCGGCGCGGCGGGCGTCCACGTTCTCGATGTCCTCGATGGGGTAGAACGTGCGCGCGCCGGTCTCGGCGGTGTGGATCTGCGAGCCGTAGCGCTGCGGCAAATCCTGCCGCACGAGCACGCGGTCGGTCAGTTCGGCCAGCCACTCGGGCTCGGACTCGCCCGCCTCCACCGCCGCCTCGATCTTCGGCAGGTAGCGAAGTTGGAACGCCAGCGGCGCGTGCTGCACCACGAGGTACGCCGCGCTCGCCCCGCGCCAGCCGACCTCGCTCATGAGCGGCCAGCCTCTGGCGTCCACAAGCGCGTCCAGCGCGATCTGGTTGAGCGAGTCACCGTGCAGGATCTCGCGCGCCAGCGGTTCGCGAAGGTCTTCGGGTGGCGCGTAGTCGTAGCGCTTGAGCAGGGCGACGTAGCGATTGCGCGGTTCTTGGTCGCGCTCGCGGAGGTCGAGAAGCGCGGCGCGCGTGGCTGCGGCTTCGGGTGTGGGCGCCTCGAAAGCGGGCGTGCGGGCGCAGCCGCTGGCGACGAGGGCGAGGAGGAGGACGGTCGAGAGACGGAGCATCGGAAGGGGGAGCCGGCCTCTGGCGCAGGGGGGCCGCGCCAGAGGCGGAAAGGGGAAGGGGTTACTGCGCGGAGGCGACGTCGTCTTGCAGGTACGGCAGCGGGCTGACGGGGCAGAAGTGGGGCGCCTCGTCCAGGAAGTGCCGCATCGCGCGCACGTGCCCGGCGCCGACGAGGACGAACACGCGCTCGTCTCCCGGCTCCACCGTTCTCAGGATGTGATGCACCATGTTGAGGTTGCGGCCGTACCAGCCCGCGATGAGGTCCGGGCCGGGGTAGGCCTCATCGGAGCCGGCACCGAGCGCGCCGGCGAACATTCCGAAGTGGTTGTTGCGCAAGACGGCGTCGTCATTCAGAAACGCGTGGTACTCGATCATGGTGAGCTCGCGTACGATCTGGTCCTCGTCCACTTTGAGCCGTTCGGGGACGAGATCGGCGTAGTTCATCGTGTGCGTGATGGTGCCGCCAGAGGCCGCGTAGTTCCGGATCTCGCCCCAATTGTTGCCTCTGGCGAAATCGATGGGATAGACGGCGTCATGCCCCAGGCTCCGCGCGAGGCGGAAGGCGACTTGATCCGTCTCCTCGCGACTCTCGGTCTGCCCGCCAGAGGCCAGGTAGGCGGCGTAGGCGGAGTCGGCGCGGGCCTGCTCCGCGCCCCAGTTCCATTCGATCATGACCTTGCTCGGCGCGTACGGTGCGAGGCGGGCGACGAGCGCGTCGAGCTCGGCCTGGATCTCGGGCGTCCGCACGTCGGGCACGTCGGTGTTCTGCGCGTCCAGGTTGTTGTTCGCCATGTGGACCGTGCCCAGCAGCATGACCTCGATCTGCCCGGCGGCGCAGGCGGGCCAGACGCCCGGGTTGGGCGTGGCCTCGGCGAAGGGGTTGGCCTCTGGCGCCCCGGGTGCGGTCTGCGCATTGGCCGCGAAGCCGCGGACGGCGAGGGCGAGAAAGGCGAGGGCGAGAAGGCGGAGAAGGGTGCGCATGACAGGAGGGTTGATGGCGTGTCGTGCCGCCAGAGGCCCGGGATGGTCTCGGTGGCGACGGTGCCAAGAACCGCTCGAAACCGGCCTCTGGCGTCCCAAGGAAGGATTGGGACGTGCCCTAGAGGTCCCAGGCGCGGTTTGGGACGTAGCGAGAAGGGCAGGGGAGGTGGCAGTAGTCAGTGGCCAGTAGGCAGTGGCAGAGGAGATTGGCTCCGCCGCTGGCTCCGCCTAATTGGCTACTCGCTCGCCGCCGCTGCCCGGTATGCCGAGGGCGTGTGCCCGGTCGTCTCCTTGAACACGCGGTTGAAGGTGGACTTCGAGGCGAAGCCAGCGTCGAGCCCGATGGCGAGCACGGAGTAGTGCGCCTGCTCCGGGTCTGCCAGCCTCTGGCGTGCCTCCTCCACGCGGAGGCCGTTGACGTAGGCGGTGTAGGTCGTGTCCATCGTCTCGTTGAACAACGCCGAGAGCGTCTTGTCCGTCACGCCGATCTGTGTCGCGAGCGAGCCCAGCGAGAGGTCCGGGTCCAGGTGCGGGCGCTCGGTTTCGACCAGCCGCAGGAGGGCGTCGCGGTGGCTCGCCGCCACGTCCGGCACCAACGACGGCTCGCGAGCCGGCTCCGCAAGAGGCGCCGCGTTCTGCGCGAGGGCAGGCGGCGGCGCCAGAGGAGCGGACTCAAACCGCACGTCGGCCTGCACGACGCCAGCAAAGGCGGCGGCGTAAAGCGTCAGCGCGTAGGCCAGCCGTTCCACTGCGCTAATCCACGCCGCCCGGCCCACCCCGAACGTCCCCGAGAGCGCGTCCACGCCGTCGATGGCGATCAGGACGACGAGTGCGAGCGTCACGCCACCCAGGAGGCGCCGCAGCCACCGGTCGCGGCGGAGCCGCCAGCCACTCGCCTCTGGCGTGGCCGCGGCGCGTACCTCCCGCCACGAGGCCACCACGTACCCCGAAAGGCTCAAAACGGTCAGCGCGACCTGAGCCGTCGCCCACCAGGGCGAGAACACGTTGCCCATCCACCAGCCTTTGACCGCCAGAGGCGCGAGACCGATCGTGAGGACCACGGCCGCTTGCGCCAGCGGCAGCACCGCGTGGACCCAGTGGAGGATGCCCCGGCCCAGACGCGCGTGGACGTAGGCGTACAGCAGCGGCCCAATAGCGAGCGTGTACGCCAGAGGCGCGAACACGATGCTGAGGTTCTGCCCCGGCGGCTGCACGCCGATCAGCATCACGTACAGCACCGCGAGTGCTGCCACGATGAGCAGACCGCCGAGCGCGAGGTTCGCCGCGCGGCTGCCCTGCCGCCGCCAGAGGAGAAGCCCAGCCGCGCCGAGGGCCAGCGAAATGGCCCCGCCGGTCACCAACGTGCCGAGCCATTCGAAAAGGGTGAGGTCGAGCGTCATCGCCAGAGGCCTGGGTTCGGCCCCTAGGCTACGCAGCCTCTGGCGGGGAGGGGAGACCGCTGCCGGGGAGGCGGCCGGCCCGATGCAAAACGCGCCGCCGCCCCGGAAGGCAGCGGCGCGGTGAACGGCGGTCGTCCCACCACAGCCGGCCGTCGTTCACAGGGGGAGTCAGCGGATCGTCAACGCGTCCCGGACCGTGCCGACACCAATCACGGATCGGGCGAGGCGCGCGGCCTCGTGCGCGTCTGCGACGGACGCGACCGTTCCAGAAAGCGTGACCACGTCGCCGACGACGCGGACCTGAATGCCGGAGGCGTCGAACCCGGTGCGCCACGAGAGCATCTCGCGCACGCGGCGAGCGAGCCGGTCCGTGCCGGAGAACTTGCGACTAGAGGGAGGAGGAAAAGCCATCGGGGTATGGGCTCGGAGAACGTCAGGATATAGCGCGCGCACATAGGGGCGCGGATGATTGGTGCGGGGCCGCGAGCCGGGTGCGGCGTCTGCGAAAACGGCCGCGCCCGGCACACCGCTACGCCTCTGGCGTTGAGCGAGAACGCCCCCCGTTATGCCTCGTGATCCGACCTCTCGCCCTCCTCTTGCTCTTGCCCCTCGCGGCGTGCGGCGGCGCCTCTGGCGACGTGACCGCCTCGCTCGCCGTCGCTGAGGCCATGAGCGGCGACACCACCGGCTACGCCCGCGCCGACGAGCCGCGCGCGTTCACGTTTCCCGCCGATCACGGCCCGCACGCCGGGTTCAAAACCGAGTGGTGGTACGTGACCGGCAACCTCCGCGCGACCGACGGGACCGACCGCCGCTTCGGCCTCCAGTTCACCATCTTCCGCTCCGCGCTCTCGGCCGACACCTCGCGCCAGAGGCCGTCCGATTGGGCCGCGGACGACCTCTACATGGCGCACGTCGGCTTCAGCGACGTCAGCGCGGGCACGTTCTCCTCGGGCGAGACCTTCTCCAGAGGCGCGGCGGGCCTCGCGGGGGCCGCCTCTGGCGCCGACGGCCTGCGCGTGTGGCTCAAGAACATCGAGCTGAGGCAGGCGGGCGCGCTCGTTGAGGGCGGCGCGCTGCCCATGCGGATCGTCGCCCAGACGGACGACGGTGCGGGGTACGATCTCACGGCCGTCCCGGCCAAGCCGCTCGTCCTCCAGGGGGAAAAGGGCCTGAGCCAGAAGGGGCCGGGCGCCGGGAACGCGAGCTACTACTACGCCCAAACCCGCATGACCACGTCCGGGACCGTTACGCTTGTCTCTGGCGAGACCGTGCCCGTCGAAGGCCTCACATGGCTAGACCGCGAGTGGAGCACGTCGGCACTGGGCGAGGGGCAGGTCGGCTGGGACTGGTTCGCGCTCCACCTCGACGACGGGCGCGACCTGATGATCTACCAACTCCGCCAGTCCGACGGAGGCAAAGACCCGCTTTCAAAGGGCTCGCTCATCAGCGCCAGCGGCGAGAAGCAGCACCTGCCCTCTACCGCGTACACGCTGGAGCCTCTGGCGACGTGGGAAAGTCCGCGCGGCGGCTCCTATCCCACGCGGTGGCGCGTCCGCGTTCCGGCCGAGGGCATCGACATCACGGTGGAGGCGGCCATCCAAGACCAGGAGCTCCCGGTTTCGGTGCGCTACTGGGAAGGCGCCGTGGACGTGAGCGGCTCGGCCTCTGGCGTGGGGTACCTGGAGATGACCGGCTACGCCGACGCGGCCAGCAAGGCGCCGGGGGCCTGAACCGGGTCGGCGCGCGTCCACCCGCCGCCCGCCCACCAACGCACTCGACCGCCAGAGTCATCAACCGCCAGAGGCCGCCCTGGCCGCTGATGGCGCGCTGATGGCGTCGGAGAGGGCTGCGGCGCCAGAGGCGGTATCCTCGCGCCGTGCCGCCCGCCGACCCTATCCCGCTGCCGCTCCACGGCCTTTTCGAGATCGCCGCGTTCGTCGCCGGCGGGTGGGTGTACCGGCGGCAGGGGCGGAGCCGGCCTCTGGCGAACGGCATCCCCGAGCCGACGCGCTGGCGCATCCTCGTCGGCGCCGGGCTGGGCGCGCTGATCGGCTCGCGAGCGCTCGCGGCGCTGGAGCACCCGGGGCTGTTCGACGGCGCCAGCGGCGTGCAGGTCGCGCTGCTCGTCTTCGGGACCAAGACCATCGTCGGCGGCCTGCTCGGCGGGCTCGTCGGCGTGGAGATCGCCAAGCGCGCGATGGGGGAGAGGCGCCGCTCGGGCGACGCGTTCGTGTTCCCGCTCGTCGCCGCGATCGCGGTCGGGCGGGTCGGCTGCTTTCTCGCTGGCGTCGACGACGGCACGGCCGGCGTCCCGACGGACCTGCCCTGGGGAATGGACCAGGGGGACGGGATTCCGCGCCACCCGACGGCGCTCTACGAGATCCTCGTCCTCCTCGCGCTCGGCGCAGCGCTTCTCGGCGTGCAGCGTCGCCAGAGGCCTCTGGCGCCCGGGGTCCTCTTCGCGCTCTTCCTGAGCGGCTACCTCGCGTGGCGCCTCGGCGCCGAGTTCGTCAAGCCCGTCGCGCCTCTGGCGATGGGCCTCTCGGCGATCCAGTGGGCGTGCGTGGCCGGGTTGCTCCACTACCTTCGCCTGTTCGCCGGGCGCCGCTTCGTGCCCGGATCTGCTGTCGCCTCTGGCGCCCGCTGACCCCGCCAGAGGTTTCCCCACCGCACACCCCCGGATGTCCCACCACCGCGAGAGGCCTTACACCTACTACGACTTCACGCTGAGCCTCTGCCCGCGGTGCCTGCGCCGCGTCGAAGCGAAGGTGGTGCTGCAGGACGGCGCGGTGTACATGCTCAAGCGCTGCCAGGCGTGCGGCGGCAATCAGGAAAAGGTGCTCATCGCGAGCGACGCCGAGTACTACCGCCGCATCCGCGACTACGTAAAGCCGAGCGAGATGCCGCGCCGGTTCAGCACTCCAGTCGAGTACGGCTGCCCGTACGACTGCGGGCTGTGCTCGGACCACGAGCAGCACTCGTGCCTCTCCATCCTGGAGGTGACGGACCGCTGCAACCTCACCTGCCCGACCTGCTACGCCGGCTCCAGCCCCACCTACGGGCGGCACCGCACGATGGAGGAGATCGAGTTCATGCTCGACGCGCTCGTCGAGGCCGAGGGCGAGCCCGACGTGCTCCAGATCTCGGGCGGCGAGCCGACCATCCACCCGCACTTCTGGGACATCCTCGACGCCTGCCGCCAGAGGCCCATCGGGCACCTGATGCTCAACACCAACGGCATCCGCATCGCGCAGGACGCCGCCTTCGCCGAGCGCCTCGCGACCTACGCGCCGCGTTTTGAGGTGTACCTCCAGTTCGATTCCTTCCGGCCTCTGGCGCTTAAGGAACTGCGCGGCGCGGACCTGACGCGCATCCGGCGGCAGGCAATCGACCGGCTGAACGACTTGGGGCTGTCCACCACGCTTGTCGTCACGCTCCAGAAGGGTCTCAACGACGACGAGATCGGCGAGATCATCGAGTACGCCGTCCGGCAGCCGTGTATCCGCGGCGTCACGCTCCAGCCGACCCAGATCGCGGGCCGCCACGACAACGTCGACCCCGCGACGGACCGCATTACCCTCACCGAGGTCCGGCAGTCCATCCTGGACCAGACGGACCTCTTCACGCCAGAGGACCTCGTGCCGGTCCCGTGCAACCCGGACGCGCTCGTGATGGGCTACGCGCTCAAGCTCGGCGGCGAGGTCCACCCGCTCACGCGCTACCTCAGCCCCGCGCAACTGCTCGACGGCTCGCGCAACACGATCACGTTCGAGACCGATCCGGCGATGGTCGCGGGCGCCATCGAGACGTTTAGCACGAGCCACAGCCCCGAAGGCGCGACCGAGTCCGTGCAGCACCTCCTCTGCTGCCTGCCCGGCCTGGACTGCCCGGACCTGGACTACCGAAACGTCTTCCGCGTCATCATCATGCGCTTTATGGACGCCTACGATTTCGACGTGCGCTCGGTCAAGAAGTCCTGCGTGCATATCCTCCACCCGGACGGGCGCCTGATCCCGTTCGAGACGATGAACCTCTTCTACCGGACAGAGGCGCAGCGGGCCCATCTGGAAACCCTCCGAGCCGAAGGCGCTCATGTCTGACTCTCCCGCGCCAGAGGCGCCCACGGCATCCGTCGATGCGCGCACGTTCTGGATCACGCTCGTCGCCTGCTCCCTTCCGCCTCTGGCGTGGAGCGTGGCGAGCCTAGTGGGCCGAGGGGATCAGTCCGCCGGCGTGCTGCTAATGCTCTGGGGACTCGTCTACGCCCTCTCGCTCGTCTGGACGATCTACGCGTTCATCGTTGGAGACTCGGCCAGAAGCGGCGCGTTGGTGCTCGGAATGCTCGCGGCAGTCATCGTGGGGCCGGGCAGTTGCCTTCTGATGCTCGACACCTTCTCCTGATGGAAACCCCACGTCGCCCCTCGTTCGACGCTCGCGCGTTCTGGATCACCCTCGCGGCCTGCGCCGGCCCGTTCCTCACGGGCTTGGCCGTCTTTTTCACGGGCATCGGTCATGACCTTCTGATCGGGGGCGCGCTGATGGCTTGGTGCGCAGCCTACGCGGTCGCGCTGATCTGGATGGTCGTGGGGTTCCTGCGCGGCGATTCCGCCAGAGGCCTCGCGATCTTGCTTGGGATGATCGCGGGCGTCATCGTGGGGCCTGGCGCGTGCTTCGGCGTGTTCATGTCCGGAGGGGGACTCGGGTCCATGAACTGACGCCCTCTTGCTACAGGCGCACTCTGGACACCCCGGCCTCTGGCGCCAGAGGCTAGCTCACCCGGTCGCGGGCGGCCATTGCGGCCCCGACGATGCCCGCCTCGTTGCCGAGCGCCGCCGGGCGGAGTCGCGCCTTGGTCTTGAGCAAGTCCGCGAAAAGCGACCACTTCTCCGGCTTGCTCACCCCGCCGCCGATGATGATGAGGTCGGGGGAGAAGAGGAACTCCAGGTGCTCCAGAACGGGCTGGACGCGCTTTTTCCCCCAGCGCTCCCACGTGAGGTGATTCTTGGAGCGGGCGCGGTCGGACGCGAAGTCTTCTAGGATGGATTTTTTCTGCCACCTCGCGCTGCCCAGCTCCACGTTGGGGATCAGGACGCCGTCCATGAACAGCGCGCTGCCGATGCCCGTCCCGAAGGTGAGCATGAGCACTTTGCCTTTCTGCTTGCGCCCGGCGCCGCAGCGCATCTCCGCGATGCCCGCCGCGTCGGCGTCGTTCAGGATCGTGACGGGGTGGCCGGTGACCTTGGAGAGCAGCTTTTCCGCTTTGCAGCCGATCCACGCCTTGTCGATGTTCATGGCCGTCTCCGTCACTCCGTTTCGGACGCGGGCCGGGATGGTACACCCCAGGGGGCCGCTCCACTCGTGCGCTGCCATGACCTCTGCGACGGTCTGCGCGACGGCCTCTGGCGTGGCGGGCTGCGGCGTCGGGATGCGGTGCCGTTCGGCGAGCAGCACGCCTTTTTTGACATCCACGGGGGCGCCTTTGATGCCAGAGCCTCCGATGTCGATGCCGAAAATGCGGTTTTTAGAAGGAGTGACAGGCATGGGAGGAGCGGAGACGGGCCGGCAAGATCGCGACGGCGGCGCGCGCCGTCCACTCCGCACCGACCGCGCGCGCGCCGGGCCGCGCCAGAGGCCTGCGTACGGTGCGGTCGCGTGGCGATCGTGGGATCTGAACGCCGAGCGAACCAAACGGCGCGGCCGCAGCGTTTAGCCGCACCCGCCATCTCCTCCGTGCTGTCTATGCCCCGCTTTTCTGCCTTCCTGCTTTTGTTTCTGGCCCTCGCCTCTGGCGTGGCCGCGCAATCCCTCCCTGCGGCCGCGCGTGGCTACCTGGGGGACTGGACCATCGTGAGTGACGAGACCGGAGAAGCGCAGGCCGTCGTTCGGATTTCGGAGGTCGACGGAAAAGTGGAAGGCCGGATCGTGCGCGTGCTCCCGACCGAGGAGTACCCCACGCCCAACTTCACGTGCGAGGATTGTAAGGGGCAGTACAACGGCATGGATCTCCGCCGCATCCGCCTGATCCGCGACATGGAATGGCAGGGCGACGAGTTCGCAGGTGGGCGCATCGTCGACCCGGAGAACGACAAGTCGTACCGCGCAACGATGCAGCTCGAAGGGCGCGACCGCCTGCGCGTTCGCGGGTTTATCGGCATCCGGGCGCTCGGGCGCACCCAGGTCTGGCGCCGCGCGCGATAAGCTGCTGGCGCCAGAGGTCGGAGCCCCGCGCCGCCTCTGGCGTAGGCCGCGCATGACCAACCGCGACCCCGCGCTTCTCGCGCTCCGCCCCGAGATCCAGACCGAGCCGGCCTCTGGCGTGCACGGCTTTTTCCACGCCACGCTGAGGCCCATTCTCAAGCTGCAGAACGACACGATCCTCGCGCTCGTGGCCACGAGTGTAGCCAAGCGCGTGACGGGCTTCGCGGACTTCGCGCCAGAGGATCAGCGCGAACGGCTCGCGGCGATGCTGAAGCAGGACTCGCGGCTGAAGCAGCTCCTCCAAGGTGTGGTCTGGGGCGTGCTGACGGCCGACGAACTCGCGTTCGCGATCGAGCACGAGTCCGAGGTGCGGCGGCGGGTTCAGGTGCTGATCGCAGAGCGGGTCGTGAGCCAGACCGAACGCGTTTCGGCTCTGATCCAGACCGCGCAGTCGGGTCAGGACATGCCCCCGTTCTCGCTGCGGTACTCGTGGAACAACGGGAGCGTGCCTCCTCAACACCGTACCTCTACGACCATCGTGATCGAGCCAGATGGCTCCGGCACGTGGACCCACCGACGGGGCTACGGGGAGGACGACGTCACCCGTCGGGCGTTTGCGCTGACGGCGCCAGAGGTCCAGGCGCTCGCCTCCACGCTCGATGGCCTCGGCCTCTGGCGGATCGAGTGGGGCACGCCCGAGGTAAAGCGAATCGGAGGCGGCACGTCGACCATCGCGGCGTCGTGGGGCCACCAGTCTGTAGAGGTCCCGTCGGCGGTGGCGTCGGACAACCGCGTCGCGAAGTCGCAGGTGGAGGCGGCCATTCGAGACGCCGTCCCAGAGTAGGCGGGCGCCAGAGGCTATCGAACGGACTCGGGGTGCTTCTCGATGTACGCGTCAAGCGCGCGCGTGGCCTCTGCCGAGACCTTATGGCGGAGCCAGGGCGTCCACCCCAGGAGGTAGCCGGGCGCGCCGAGCGCCTGCCGGCTCCACGTCCAGAAGTCGAAGGTGTCGCGGTGGGAGCGGATGAGTCCGTCCTGGAAGTCGAACGCGGCATCGACCTCGTTGCGGACGTGCCGACCGGTCTGGGAAAAGGTGTAGTCGGCCCGCCAGTGGGCGACGCCCGTTTCGTCGTAGGCGCGGATGCCGGAGGAGACGACCTCTAGATCCCGTCCTCCGGCGCAGAGCATGCGCCACATCGCTTTCGCGCGGCCACCCCGCAGGTCGAACGCGGGGTCTCGGAAGTGGACATCCGGGTGGTAGCACGCGGCCATGGTGTCGGCGTCGCGGCGAGCGAAGGCGTCGTAGAACCGGACGAGGAGATCGGCGTGGGGGTGAGCCATGAAAGCGATGGAACGGGTGCGCAACGTACGGGCGCCTCTGGCGCCAGCGGCCCCGGTGCGCGAAAGAGGGGCTGGACGGGCAGCGCGCACAAAGGCCTGCGTGAACGTCGCGCGCGAGGGAACGAAGCGTCTCGCCAGAGGCTCAGAGCGGGGGCCGTTTCTCTCTCTGGCCTCTACACGCTGAACACTCCCTCTGGCGACGCGCACGACCGCATCGCCGATGGCCTCGCCGACCACGGCTGGGCCGTCTCGCCTGCCTTTCTCACACCGGCGCAGGCGAGCACGCTCCTCGCGGAGTCCGTCTCCGCGCGAGACCGGTTTCACCCCGCAGGCGTGGGCCGAGCGGGAGCGCACGGCGTCCGCTCCGGCACCCGCAGCGACAGCGTGTGCTGGCTGGGCGACGCGCATTCCGGCCCGGGCCAGGCTGCCTACCTCGCCGCGATGGACGGACTGCGCGCGTACCTCAACCAGTCGCTTTACCTCGGACTGCTGTCGTACGACGCGCACTTCGCGAGCTACCCTGTGGGAGCGTTCTACGCCCGGCACCTCGACGCGCTCCACGGTCCCGGCGCGCGGCGCACGCTCTCGTGCGTGCTCTACCTCAACCCGGACTGGACCGATGCCGACGGCGGCCACCTCCGGCTCTACCTCGACGGCGACCGACAAGAGCCGTTTATGGATGTCCGTCCCGAGGCAGGCACGCTCGTGACGTTCCTCAGCGAGCGGTTTGAGCACGAGGTTCTCACGTCCACGCGCGAGCGGTCGAGCGTGACGGGCTGGTTCTCGGGCCGCACCTGAGCCTCTGGCGGGACCAACGGACGCAAGTGACGGCGCTGAACGCACGCGCAACTCTGGCGCAAGCGGCAGAAATGGTCCTCGCGTCTACCTGCCTCTGGCGGACAGATGTCTAGGTTCAGCGCTCACCTGCACGTACGTCCATGTCTCGGCTTTTCCTCGCACTCGCTTTGTTGTCGCTCGGTGCCTGCGCATCGGACGAGGCGCCCGATCCAGTCACGCCAGAGGCCGCTGCTGCGCCAGAGCTGGCCGCTACGACAGACGTTGCCGCTATGCCAGAGGCCGAAGCGCCGACGGAAGAACTGGCATTGACCGACGCCACGCCCCCGACGCCGGAGGTCGCATCGCCGCCAGACTCAGACGCAGCCGCCTCGGGCGGGGCCACGATCACATTCGCCAACGATACCGGCATGGCCATCACGGCGCTCCACTTGGTCGCGTGCGGCGAAAACGAGGGCGAGGACTGGTCGACGATGCGCGAGTGGGCGTACGACTATATCGAGGCGCCGCTGGCGCCGGGCGCGACGGTTGAGGTCGAGATCTCGGCTGAGTGCCTGATGGCGCTGCCCGTGTGGGAGGACGGGACGGAGGTGATGGAGAAGATCCTTGTCGAGGGCGACATGACGCACGCGTTTCTCCTGGGCTGATCGCGCAGCGGGCCTCCGCGGGGAAGCTCTGCGCCTCTGGCGACAGCACGCCGCCAGAGGCTGGATTCCGCGCCAGAGGCCTCTGGCGTCAGGCGTCGAGGTAGATCTTCCCGCCAGAGGCCTCGAACTCGGCCGACTTCTCGCGCATCCCCTCGGGGATGGCCGCCTCCACGTCCACGCCGTGCTCTTCGGCGTAGTCGCGCACGTCCTGGGTGATCTTCATGGAGCAGAACTTGGGGCCGCACATCGAGCAGAAGTGGGCCACTTTGGACGATTCCTTGGGCAGCGTCTCATCGTGGTAGGCGCAGGCCTTTTCGGGGTCCAGGCCGAGGTTGAACTGGTCCTCCCAGCGGAACTCGAAGCGGGCCTTGGAGAGCGCGTTATCGCGTGCCTGGGCGCCGGGGTGCCCCTTCGCGAGGTCCGCCGCGTGGGCCGCGATCTTGTACGTGATGACGCCCTCGCGCACGTCGTCGCGGTTGGGCAGGCCGAGGTGCTCCTTGGGCGTCACGTAGCACAGCATCGCGCAGCCGAACCAGCCGATCATGGCGGCACCGATGCCGCTCGTGATGTGGTCGTAGCCCGGCGCGATGTCGGTCGTGAGCGGGCCGAGGGTGTAGAACGGCGCCTCGCCGCACCAGTCGAGCTGCTTCTGCATGTTCTCCTGGATCATGTGCATCGGCACGTGGCCCGGGCCCTCGTTCATGACCTGCACGTCGTGCTTCCAGGCGGTCTTGGTCAGCTCGCCCTGCACATAGAGCTCGGCGAACTGCGCGTCGTCGTTCGCGTCCTCGATGGAGCCCGGACGCAGGCCGTCGCCGATGGAGAACGACACGTCGTAGGCGGCGCAGATCTCGCAGATCTCGTCCCAGTGCGTGTAGAGGAAGTTTTCCTTGTGGTGCGCGAGGCACCACTTCGCCATGATCGACCCGCCGCGGCTCACGATGCCCGTCCGGCGTCCCGCCGTGAGCGGCACGAAGCGCAAGAGGACACCCGCGTGGATCGTGAAGTAGTCCACGCCCTGCTCGGCCTGCTCCACGAGCGTATCGCGGAAGAGGTCCCACGTCAGATCCTCTGGCGCGCCGCCGACTTTTTCGAGCGCTTGGTAGATCGGGACCGTCCCGATGGGGACGGGCGAGTTGCGCAGGATCCACTCGCGCGTCTCGTGGATGTGCTTGCCCGTCGAGAGGTCCATGACCGTGTCCGCGCCCCAGCGGATCGCCCACGTCAGCTTCTCGACCTCCTCCGCGATGCTCGACGTGACCGCCGAGTTGCCCATGTTGGCGTTGATCTTGACCAGGAAGTTGCGCCCGATCGCCATCGGCTCCAGCTCCGGGTGGTTGATGTTGGCCGGGATGATGGCGCGGCCTCTGGCGACCTCGTCGCGCACCCACTCGGGCGTGATGACGCTCGGGATGCTGGCGCCGAAGCTGTTGCCCGCGTGCTGCTGGAACAGCGCCGGGTTGGTCTCCTTCAGCGCCTCCAGGTTCTGCGCCTCGCGGATGGCGACGAACTCCATCTCGGGCGTCACGATGCCTTTTCGCGCGTAGTGAAGCTGGGTGACGTTCTGCCCCGCCTTCGCGCGGCGCGGCGCGATCTGGTGCTCGAACCGCAGGTGCTCGGTCGCTGGGTCGCTCTGCCTCTGGCGACCGAACTCGCTGGACAGCCCCGCCAGAGGCTCCGTGTCGCCCCGGTCGGCGATCCATGCCGCGCGGATGGGCGCGAGGCCCTTGCGGAGGTCGATGGTCGCATCCGGGTCGGTGTAGGGACCGGAGCAGTCGTAGACCGGGAAATCCGGGTTGACCTCGACGCCGTGGCTGGCGGCGGTGTCGCTCTGCGAGATCACGCGCATCGGCACCTGGATGTCGGGGCGAGAGCCCTGGACGTAGACCTTGCGCGAGCGGGGGAGCGGGCGCCGGACTTCGTCGGAGAGTTCCTCGATGCGGGCGTGGGTGGCGTTGTCAGCGGCGCGCTTGGCAGCAGCGGTCGTGGGCATTTCCATCGATTTGGGGTACGGGGTACTGGGTACGAGGTACGGTTGAGGAGGCGTTCAGGCCGTACCCGGTACTCTGTACCCAGCACCGGCCTCTGGCGCCAGAGGCTAGAGCGCGAGGCTGTTGGTCCAGTAGACGTTCTCGCCAGAGGCCTCGGTAGGCGTGGCGTCGATGAGGCCTCTGGCGGACATCCAGTCTTCCAGATGACCGTAGTAGTCGTCGCTCATCGAGAAGTCGTGCGTGAAGCACGGGACGGTCGCGTCGTAGATGGCGCGTGTGAGGGCGTCCTCGGGGTCCGACTCCGTAAGGCGGAAGTACACCTCGCGGGCGGCCTCGGGCTCCTGCTTGATGGCGTCGATGCCGCGGCGGAGCACGCGGACGAGCTTGGCGAACGTCTCGCGCTCGGCCTCCAGCTTATCGGGGTGCGTGATGAGGACGAGCTGGCAGAAGTCGGGCACGCCCCAGTCTTTGAGCGCGAACATCCGCACGTCCAGGCCGCGCTGCTTCGCCTCCACCATCTCGAAGTTGTGGAAGACGAGCGTCGCCACGTCGGCCTTGTCCTCGGCGAGGGCGTCGGTGTGGTAGAACGAGTTGTTGACGCGGCCGTAGCCACCCTCCGTCCCGCTCGGGCCGCCGTCGGCCTCCACCATCGTGGCGACGATCGCCGGGCCGCCCCCTCCAGGCGCGCCGGGGTACTGAATGCGCAAGCCGGCCATGTCGCGCGGGCGCTCGATGGACGCCTTCGCCATCACGCCGCCATTCGTGTGCAGGAAGCGCGCGAAGCCGACGCACATCTCGCCGTTCGCGCGGTCCTCCACCAAGTGCAGCGGCTCGGTCACCGCGCAGTCCATCTCGCCCTTTTCGATGGCCTCGACCGCGTCCAGGTGCTCCTCGGGCTCGATCAGTTCGACCTCCAGGCCTTCGTCGGCGAACCAGCCGCGGTCCTGGGCGAGGAGGAGGGGGGCGTGGTCCGGGTTGAGAAACCACTCGAGGCCGAGCTTGAGGCGGGTCATGGGGCTGTCCAGAAGGTGAGGTCTGGAAGCCGGTGACGCCGCCAGAGGCCTCTGGCGAGGCGCTGGCATGGCCGCGGCGCGGGCGCTCGCCCGCTGAAGCACTCCCTACGCCGGTACAAACCGGATCAGGTGCGGAGGGTCTGTCTCAGCCGCGTGCCCGCCGATCTCGGCGGGGCGGCACCCCTGGCTTCCAGTCGCAAGGTACTCGCAGCGGTGGGATGGACAAGCGGGGCAGCGCCACGCGATCTTCCGCGCCCAACGCTACGCCCCTGATGCGCTTTCTCCTCTTCGGCCTCGCTCTCTCCCTCGCGGCGTGCTCGATGCCGCCCCGTCCCGTCACCACGAGCCGATCCACGGTGTCCTACCTCACGCGCATCGCGCCAGAGGCCGCGCTGGATTCCGTCGCGGCCTGGGCGTCCGGAGCGGAGGCCATCGTCGCCCAGCGCGATGCGGGCGCGCTCATTCTTCGCGACGGGGTGGCCGGCGAGAACAACGTAGCCCGGGTCACGGCGCGCTCCCGCCCGGACGGCATCACGGAGGTCACGGCAGCGAGCGAGTACGTGGTGACATCGCCAGAGTCCTTCCGAAACCTCGCGGCCTCGGCCTACATGGGGCAGAGCCGGACCGATCCGTTCCTCCTGGCGGACGCCTCTGGCGAGAGGTGCACGTCCGAAGCCGACTGGCTCGACGCGGAGCCTCCCGCGCCTCCATCGACCCCCACACCGCCGCAGCAGATCGAGGAGACGCCTCCAGAGCTGATCGGTGGGCTGGCGGGGCTATCGCAGCGCGTCAAGTATCCCGAAAGCTCCCGGCGCGCCGACATCCAGGGAATCGCGTACGTCCGCTTCGTGGTGAGCACGACCGGCGCGGTCGAGTGCGTGCAGGTGTTCGGGGCGCCCGACCGCGCGATCGCGGAGGCAGCCCGCGAGGCGGTTGCCGCGTCGGCGTTCGTGCCGGGCACCCAGAAAGGGGAGCCCGTGCGCGTCCGGTTCACGCTGCCGATCCAGTTCATGCTGCGGTAGCGGTGTCGAGACGTCTCGCGAACGACAGCTTGCCCGCTACGCGCGGCCTCTGGCGCCAGAGGCCGCCGGGCCCAGGGTAGAGCCCGGCGAGAGGCTCAGTGGTAGTCGCCGCCGAGGGCGTTGCTGCGCATCGCGTCCAGGCGTCGGCGTTCCTGCTCTTCGAGCAGCCTCTGGTACTCGTGACGCACGGCGTCCAGCCGGATCTTGAGCCGGAGAAACTCCTCGCCGCCGCGGA